>JBFGLK010000008.1:0-16307 GCA_041576195.1 Promineifilaceae bacterium (SeqCode) | reverse complement strand
TGTCCACACCATACATCTGGCCACCAGAAGAGATGCCGATGTCGATGATGCAGACGCCTGACGTCGTGCCAACGACGCTTGGCGCGCCCGTGTTCAGGTTCACGGTGTAGAGCGTGTTGTTGGAGCAGTCGCTCGACATGGCGTACATCACGGCACTGGACGAGTCGTAGCTCATCCCGGTCCAGGTCTGGCCGCCAGTGGCTGCCATCGGTCCGACCGCGGCGGAGGCCGCCGTGGTGGTGTCGATAGCGTAGAGCGTCTGCGTGTCCTGATCGACCGCGTAAAGCGTGTCCCAGGAGCCGGTGACGAAGTCGCCCGCGTAGTAGCTCCGCGGCGCGGCGCCGACGGGCGTGGGGCTCTCCGCGTTGTCGAGCGTGAAGGTCCACAGCTGGTCGCTGAAGAACTCCACGCCGAACGCCGGCGAGTCCGGGGCCAGGAGGCTGCCCGCCAGGAAGCTCTCGTCGGCCTTGCCGACGGGGGCCATGCCCAGGGACGGGGCCGCGTCACCGCGTGGGAAGATCCCATCGCTTGCCGGCAGGCTCACGGGGGCGTTGAGGCCGGGGCCGCCAAAGCCGCCGAAGCTCACCGAGAAGTTCATGGTCACGTAGCCGGTGTTCTGGATCGTGACCGGCGTCGTGACGACGTCACCCAGGTCCATGAACTCCTCGATCTCGGGCGGCGCGTACTCCAGGAAGGAGATCGCCGGCACGAGCGCGAAGTCCGTAACCGTGGTGTCGCCTTGCGTGGCCTCGACGGTGGCCGACTCGGGCAGGTAGCCGTCGGCGGTCACCTCGAAGTCGTAGAAGCCGGGTTGCACGGCCAGCGCGTACGTCTCGCCCGAGAGCATGACGTCGAAGCCGCCCGGCCCGGTGATGTGGATATCCGCGCTCAGCGGGTCACCCGTCAGCCAGTCGGTGATGCCGCCCTCGAGGAAGCCGCAGGTCGGGCAATCGAGGTGCATCGTCAACGGCATGACAGGCGGGTCGTTGACGAACGTGCCAGAGAAGCTGAGCTCCGCCGTGTAGTCGCCGACGGCGATCAGCGAGCGGGCGTCGAAGACGACGTCGAACGTCGCCGTGCTGTTGGCCGGGACGGTGCCGCTGTCCGGGACTGCCGAGGCCCAGTTGGCCTGACCAGCCGATCCAGCCACGATGCCGAACGAGTCGACCTCGGCGCTGCCGCCGGGGCCAATCACGCTGACCAGGGCGGTGTTACCCGTCCCCAGGTCGGCGATACGCAGCTCGGCGCGGCCGAACGCGTTGTTGTAGGCCGCCAGGTAGAGCGTGTCCGTCTCCTCGTCGAAGTCCATCCCCTGAGCGAAGTTGGCGTCGAACCCGATGGAGCCGATGTTCGTCCAGGCGCCGGTCGCCTTGTCAATCGAGCCCAGCGAGTCCGCGATGATGTCCACACCATACATCTGGCCACCAGAAGAGATGCCGATGTCGATGATGCAGACGCCTGACGTCGTGCCAACGACGCTTGGCGCGCCCGTGTTCAGGTCCACGGTGTAGAGTGTGTTGTTGGAGCAGTCGCTCGACGTGGCGTACATCACGCCACTGGACGAGTCGTAGCTCATACCGGTCCAGGTCTGGCCGCCCGTGGCCGCCATCGGACCGATGGCAGCTGAGGCCGCCGTGGCGGTGTCGATGGCGTAGAGCGTCTGCGTGTCCTGGTCGACCGCGTAGAGCGTGTCCCAGGACCCGGTGACGAAGTCGCCGGCGTAGTAGCTACGCGGCGCGCCGCCAACGGGCGTGGGGCTCTCGGCATTGTCCAGCGTGAAGGTCCACAGCTCGTCGGCGAAGAACTCCACGCCGAACGCCGGCGAGTCTGGCGCCAGCAGGTCGCCCGAGATAGCACTGCCATCGTCGTAGCTGACAGGCGCCATGCCCAGGGACGGGGCCGCCTCGCCAAGCGGGAAGTCGCCGTCGCTGGCCGGGATCGTGAGACCTGGGCCGTCGTAGTTGCCGATGCTGACCGACCAGTCGATGTCCAGCGGGCCGGTGTTGGTCACCGTCACCGACGTCGTGACGACGTCGCCGATGGACATGAACTCCTCGATCGCCGCCGGGGCGTAAGTCAGGTGCGAGCCGGACAGGAAGAAGTCCTGCACCGTCGTCGTGTTGGTGATGATGACGATGCCGGGGACTATCTCCGACTGGTAGTCGTCGGCGCTGGCGGTCACATCGTAGGTGCCCACTGCCAGGGTCATGATGTAGTCGCCGTTGGCGTCCGCGGTCGTCGTGCGCGGCAGGCCGCCGCCGTCGTCCGCGGTGACCGTGGCGCCGCCGATGCCCTGGCCGCTGTCGGCATCGTAGACGGTGCCTTCCAGCGTGCCGGTGTCGACGCCGGTGCCACACCAGGCGACGGCCGTGGCCATCGCTTCCTCGCGGTCGGCCGCCGTGGAGATGGCCTCCCACGGGTAGACCCAGAACGTGGTGCGGTAGACGCCGCTGTCCTTGTCGTTGCCGGCGGTGTTGTTGTTGTTACCCCGCCAGGCGTTCTCGGAGCTGGCATCACCCGTGATCACGTCTGAGTAGTCGGTGAACGGGTAGGAGAGCGTGTACGGGCCGAGGCCGCCGAAGACGAGGCCCTGGCCGGTGACGCCCGAGTAGTCGCCGTTGTCGTCGGTGACCGACTGCGTGCCGAGATAGTCCTGCATGAATGAGGTCAGGCCGCGGTCGTAGTGATAGTCCTGGCTGCTGAGGAACAGGCACTTGCCGCCGTCCAGCCATTGGCCGAGGGCGCCCTCGCCCGCGCCGCCGGGGCCGGCCGCGCCGCCGAACTCGTCGCCCGTGAACCAGATGACCATGTCATAGGGCAGCAGGTCGGCGTAGCTGGGCTCGGTATCGCTGTTGCCCGTGTCCCAGAGATCGTACACCTGGCCCAGGTTGTCCAGGGCGTCGGTGTAGAAGGCGCGCACGTCTGGCGCGTTGTCGTCGTCATCCACCAGAAGGATGGGCGGGACGTCACGCGTCGTAAAGCTGAAGAAGTCGGACCAGGGGCCGTGGTCGCACGGGTTGATGGCGGCCACGCGCCAGGTGTAGCTGGTCAGCGGGTCGAGCGCGATGTCGATGGTGTGGCTGGTGTCCGGGGTGAACGCTTCATAGATCAGCGTCGGGCCCGCGGCATAGATTTGAAGATGGTACTGTGAACCCTGCGGGACACCCATCCAGGAGAAGGTGGGCACCAGGTCCACGTTGGTGGCGCCATCGGGCGGCGCCAGCAGAGTCGGTAACCCCGGCGCCGCGTCGAAGAGGTTGAGCTGCACCGTAGTCGTGTGGGTGCTGGTGGGCGCCACGCCGACGATGTCGATGGCGTAGCTGCCAGCAGCGGCCGGGCCCGTGTTCATCAGCGTCATGTCGCTCGTGCCGGGCGGGATGACCGGGTTCACAGAGAAGTCGGCGCTGTAGCCTGCCGGCACGCCGTTGGCGCTCAGCGTCACCGGATCGTCGAAGCCCTGGATCTGGCCGACGTCGACCAGGTAGAGGGCGCTGTCCGGCACGCAGACCGCCTGGCTTTCCGGCGAGGCGCTCAGGATGAAGTCCGGTGACAGGGTCAGGGCCGCCTCGTAGCAGTCGATGCGGCCGTAGCCATAGGTGAAGTCGAAGCCGCCGGCGCCCAGGTCGACCGCTGTCGTCGTCAAGGCATCATAGAGGTCGTCGTAGGTCTGGGTCGGCTCGATGGAGAGCAGCAGGGCGGCGCAGCCGGCGGTGTGCGGGCTGGCCATCGACGTGCCGCTCAAGAAGCCATAGCTGTTGGTGGGAATCGAGGAGCGCACCGACACGCCCGGCGCGGAGACGTCGGGCTTGTCCGTGCAGTCCGGGAAGTTGCCGGGACCGCGGCTGCTGAAGCCGGCGATCACGTCGTTGATGTCGGTGGCGCCGCTGGCGAGGACGTTGCAGTAGTCGCCGGGCGAGCCGATCGTGCCGGAGCCGGGGCCGCTGTTACCGGCCGAGAATGCCGGGAAGATGCCGGCAGCCCGCCAGGCGTCAACCGACGCCTGATACCAGGGATCGCCGCCACCGCCGCCCCACGAGTTGTTGACGACGTGGGGGCGCATGTCGGGATCGCAGCTGGGATGGCCGGGATCTTCGCCGAAGGCGCAGGGCGCCAGAAGCCACTCGGCGGAGTTGAGCAGCGCGAAGTCGGAGCAGGAGCTGGACTCGCAGCCCTTGGCCGCGATCCAGGTCGCCCCGGGCGCCACGCCGATCTGGTTGACGCCGCCGTCGTCGCCGACCATGGTGCCCATCGTGTGGGAGCCGTGGCCGTTATTGTCACAAACGGCGCCGCCGCAGACATTCGACGGGTCGTAGAAACTGAAGTCGTGGTCGAACGTGCCGCCGCCCAGGTTGCCCCGATACTGGTTGACCAGCGCGGGGTGGTTGTACTGCACGCCCGTATCGATGTTGGCCACCACGATGCCCTCGCCGGTCGAGCCGAAATCGGCCCAGACCTCGTCGGCGCGCACGCGCTCGACACCCCACTCAAGCGTCAGGATGCCGCCATCGGTGACCGGCTCAAACGGGGGCAGGGACAGCGTTTTTGGCAGGCGCAGCAAGGCCACTTCAGGCCGGGCCGCGATGGCGCTCATCGTCGCCAGATCCGACGTGACCAGCACGGCGTTGGCGATGAAGAAGCTCTCGGCGCTGGTGGCGGCGCCACGCTCGATGGCCCCGTCCACATAGGCCAACAGCCCCGCCTGGGAGGCCGCCGCCGTCTGGCGCAGGCTGTCATACACAAAGCGGCCGCGTTGGCTCCAGTCAGCGATATCCGCGGCCGCGCTGAGATCGGCCTGTTCTTGCAAGTAGACCCAATAGGTCCCGCTTCCTTCCGCCTCCATGGCGCGAAGGAGTTCAGGCTCGATCTTGGCGTCCGCGGCGCGCGCGGCGCCACCCAGCCAGACCAAGCCGGCTAATAGCGCCAGGGCCATTAGCAGCGTAAAGACTCGTGATTTGGACATGGCACTCTCCAGTCTCGTCCAGTACCAAAACTGTTCTGGCCGCCTAAGGAGGCGGGTGCTGCACACGTCGCTCGAGCACGGCGTGGTCCCGCCGGGGACACATTGGCCGGGACAGGCAGGGCCCGGCGGGGCGCCCTGCCTGTCGTCAGGAGCCCGGTGTGCGCGGGCGCACGCCGGGACTCATCTGCTTGGCGTTATCTGCCCGATTCCAGCAGGGCTGGATCGAAACTCGGCAGGCCCGTTGGACCGTTTGACCGGGCCAACACCTGCCCGAACCATTGGCCTTCAACGCCCGAGCCGTCGCGGCACGCGCGGAAGCCATACACCCGTCCGGTGTTGGTGATGAAGCCGAACGAGAAGGCGTCGCAGTTGGAGCCGTCCGTGTACTGCAACCGGACCCGCGGCGGCGACGACCGGTAGTTCCAGGTGCCGCCATCGCCGTCCAGGTCGGCGAACGTGCCATCCAGTTGGAGGGTGAACACGCCCGTCTCCGAGCTGCCGTCGTTCATGAACGTGCGATAGAGGATTCGCGGCAGTCCACAAGGAGGCAGCGTGACGTCAACCGCCGTGCTGGCCTCGAGGCTGCCCGGGTTGTCCGTGTTATGGAGAACCTGGTTGCTCACGGTGCCGCAGGCGTCCTCGTCCACCGTCGCCTGGTAGGTGATGGTGATAGGCTCAGCCAGTGCTTCGGCGAACAACAGATCGACCCCCGGCTGCGGGAACGGGCCCGTGCCATCATAGTGGTACGTGGTTCCCACCGTGCCATCGGCGTTCTCATAGCCGACCGTGGCCGCTGGCCACGCGCCGGCAAAGCCGCCGTACGTGTACCAGGTGTCCCCTGTTTCGACGCTCTGCCAGATCTGGAAGGTCGCCGTGGCGGACGGGTTGCTCCACTGAGGGGCATCCTCCCACTCGAAGACCGACCAGAAGTTCGCCCCGTCTGTCAGGCTGGCGGCGTAGAGCTCGCCGGACGCCGTCATGTCGAGGTCGCTCCAGAAAGGCGCCAACAGGTTGTTGGGTGCCGCCGGGTCTGGCAGCGCCACATTGGCCCACGGGGCGGACACGCCGCTGTCCGTGCCGGCCTCGAGCGCGCCGTTGACCGACATGATGGTCTGGGTGTAGTCCACCCCGAAGTGACTCCACGGGTTGGACACGTTGATGATCCAGCCACCTTCGTCGCAGTCGCTCGGGCAACCAAACGGCGTGACGCCCAGACCAGCCAGCGAGAGATAGCCGAACGGCGACGTCCACTCCTGAAGAATGGGACCGCCGCCGGCGACCGCTACGCCGGTGTATGACAGGACGTTCCCAGAGACGGACACGGTACCCTCACTGGCCGACGCCGAGCCGGGCACGTAGGTCAGGCCGGCTGGGATTGTGTCCGTGATGTAGTACGTGAAGTCCTCGGGATTGACGTTGGGTTGAATCGTGATGGTGTAGGTCAGCGTCTCGCCCAACGCGGGCGCGTCGTTGCTCACCACCTTGCTGACGTCGTCTTCCAGGCGATACAGGTGCACGGGAACCGTACCCAGATTGCCCGGGTTGCCGGGATCGGTGCCCAGCGAGAAGGCGCCGTAGGCAGCGCCACCCGGTTCCAGAGCCGGCTCATCCCAGAAGACGCGCAGATCGAAGGGCACGCCCGGCGGCACGCTGGTCGGTCCTTCGACGGTCATGTTGCCGTTGTCCGCATTGGGAACCGCGGCCAACGCGACCTTGACGAAGTCGGATGCGCCGGGTGCCGACGCCTCGAAGTTAATGATCACGAACCACCAGGTGCCTGGGGTCGGGTTCATCTCTTCGCAGTACTCGAACGATCCGCCCGCGGCGCTCTGACACACCAACTCATCCGCCGATGGCAGGCCGTCGTTGTTGCTGTCATAGCCAACGGCCATGTCGAGATCGGGCGACGTGGTCTCCAGGATCTCAACGATGAACGTGTGGGTGTCCGCCGGCACGTCGTAGGTCATCCAGAAGGCGCCGTCCAGGTCATCGAAGAAGATGTCCGGGAAGGGCGCGCCGGGGTTATTGTCCTCGAAGATACTATCTTCGAAGGTGTCGGCGACCTGCAGGCCGAGGACATCGACGGTGAGGTCGGTAATCTCCACGGCCGTGATGTCTGGCACCAGCCAGGAGCCGGCGTCGCGCCGCGTCTGGATTTCCACCAGTTCCGGCACCTCGCCGATGACCGGGATCACCGCCACCGGCAGGTGCGCGTCTGGCGCGCCACCCTGGCAGGAGAGCGTGACGTCGTCGACCTGGGCCCACCAATCCCAGCCGCCGTCGGTGTTGAAGTAGTGGAAGCGCACGATCAGACCGGACATGCCGGCATAGGCGCTCAGATCCAGCGAAACGAACTCGCCGGGATTGTAGTGGTCTTCGTTCCAGCTGAGCAGATTGGTCCAGGTGGAACCAGCGTCCATGCTGATGTCGATTTCGAAGAAGTCCTCTGCCAATCCCGTGTTGATGTCGTTGTACGCGGCGGCCAGATCAAGCGTGACCACCGTCGCGTCCGCGGGCAGGTCAAACGGGTTCGTCCACAACTGGGCGTCATAGGGATCGCCGCTGACATTCGTCTCATCGGAGTCGGCGCAAGCCGCTTCGCCGGACCCAGGCGTCTGATTGCCGCCGTTGTCGCAGGCGTCGAGGTTGGCCGTCGTGTCCCAGAAGACGTTGCCGGTGTGGGCCTCGACCCAGCCGACGCTGAGCGGCAAGCCCGACTCGAACATCTCTGGCCCACTGTCGCAGGAGAGAGCGACCGGCACCAGCACGGTGGCGGAGGCCGTGGCATTAGCCGACAGGCCGTCGGGCACGTAGGCCGTCCACTCGGCGGTGGTGGTGGTGTTGGCCGTGATGGTCGCGGTCACGACCAGGCCGGCGGCGACCGTATCGAGGCTTTCGCCGGGGGCCAGGTCGTAGGCGAGATCGGTGAAGATGGCGCCCAGCTGATCGTCGATCAGCGTGTGCGTGGTCAGCGTCACATTGCCAAGGTTGGTGACGGCGTAGCAGTAGTAGACGACCGTGCCGGCAGCCACTGACAGCAGCGACTCGCTGGCGCAGACCCCGGGCTCGGTGCCCACGGTCTTCTCGATCGCGATAGCCGCCAGGTCGCCGCTACCGGTCTTCGTCGCGCCTTCAAACTCGCCGAGCGGATTGTCCGTCGCCAACGGCGTCACCGCGCCTGTCGCCAGGTTGACGGTGCCGTAGACATTCGCCCCTCCCCCGATGTAGAGGAAGATGTAGAGCGTGCCGTCGTTGTTGTCGAAGTCCATTCCCTGGGCGAAGTTGGCCGCGTAGCCGGTGGGGCCGACCAGAGTGGCCACGCCAGTCGCCTTGTTGATGCTGTAGATAGCGTCCGTGACGATGTCATGCCCATACATCGACCCGTCGGGGCCCACGGCAATGTCGATCATCGTCACCCCGCCGCCGAAGGCACCAACCAGGGTAGCCGCACCCGAACCCGGGTCTAGCGTGTACAGGTTGGCGGCGTTCGACAGGTAGAAGGTGCCGTCTGTCGGGTCGATCGACAGGCCGGTCAGCGTCGAGCCATCGTCCCCATTGATGGTAGCGACGGCGGTGAAGCTTCCATTGGCCTGGTTGATCACGCCGAGTTGCCGCGTCCCATTGTCGATGGCGTACAGGATGCTCCCGGTGGGGTCGAAGTCATAGCCGTAGCGGGCCGCACTGCTCGCGCCAAACACGGCCTGATTGGGGAAGTCGTTCAAGGTGTAGGTGACCATGTTATCGGAGATGAAGCCGATATCATGGGCGAAGCCGTCATCCGTAGGATCCTGGATGCTGCCAGCGCCAATCGCCGAGCTGACGACCCCCAGGCACGCCGCGGCGTAACCAACAGGTTCCGCGCCGGCGTAGTTGTCGTAGTAGGCGCAGCCCAGACGATCATCGAAGCGCTCAGGGGCGCCCGTGGCGGCCTTGGGAAGCGGCACCCTTGCCGTGGTCGGCGGGTTCGGGGAGAGGATCACTTCAGCGAACGTCCAGGCATTAGCTGGCTGGCCGGACGCATCGGCCGTGATAGTCAGCTCTTGCGTCTCGCCGGCTGCCAGGGTGAACATCGCCGGATCGATCGTCACCGGGAACTCGCCCTCGTCGTAGGCGTACCAGGTACCGTCCACGGTGGCTTCCACCGTGCGCGTCCAGGTGCAGGTGCCGCCGACGCAGGCGGCGTTGGCCATGCTGGCCAGATTGAGCTCGGCGACATTGGTCGCGTCCGCCGCCGCCCATTCGGCGCCGGTGACGTCCAGGATGAGGCCGGCATTGGCGGCCGCGGACAGGTCAACCCGTCCCGCGCCGTAGTCGAAGATGCCGGCAGGTCCGTTGGTCGCCTGGTCAAGCAGGTCGGTAACCGACGTGGTCATGAGCGCCGAGCGCACTTGCGCCGGCGACCACGACGGATTCAGCGCCCGAATGAGCGCGGCCGCGCCCGCATTGTGTGGGCTGGCCATCGACGTGCCGCTGTTCAGGCCAAACTCGGCGTCCGGGGATGGTGTGGTTGAGCCGTCGGCGACCGCCGCCAGGATCGAGACGCCGGGCGCGCCGGTGTCGGGCTTGATCGCGTTCACCGGCCCCGGCCCGCGCGAGCTGAACGACGCTACGTAGTCGCCGAGCGCATCGTCCACGATACGCTCCGTCGATATCAACGCCGTGGCGCCCGGGTTGGCCGCGATGAAAGCGGCCATGTTCTCACCGTCCGTCTGGCCGACGAAGGCCGACGGGATGATGCCATTGACCAGCATCGAGACCAGACCATCGCCCGCGTTGTTGTGCACGATCATGGCGATTGCCCCCGCGTTGGCCGCGTTGGTCTCTTTCACCGTGAAGGCGCAGCTTCCGCGAGAGATCAGGGCGATCGTGCCGTCAAAGGCATTCGCCGGGAACGGAACACAACCTTCCACATTGGCGGGATCGACGACGCCCGAGTAGCGGATCTCCCCGCTCACGCCGCCCACCGGCAGGATGATGCCGCCGCCCGGCTGCGTGGGAATGTCTTCCAGGTTGGGGGGAACCGGAGTGGGCCCCGTGATGTCCGTCGACGTTTCATACGCCCGGTTATGTGTGGTGGCCGCCGTGGACGAGGACCAGACCGGCTCAGGCCCAACCGTCGCCGGATCCGGGCCAGAGTTACCGGCAGAGCGCGACGAGAAGATGCCTGCGGAGACGGCGCCCAGGTAAGCTTGTTGCTTGGCACCCAGGAAGGTGTCGCCGCCGATGCTGATCGATTCGTTCAGCACGTCCACGCCGTCCAGCACCGACTGGTCGATACCGGCCACCGTGGCGCTCTCCGGGCAGCTACCGCCCACGCAGACGTCATAAGCGATGACGTTAGCATGGGGCGCCACACCGGAGATCATGACCGGGCCGGTAGGTCCATCGGCCATGACGAAGTTGCCGGCGGCCGTGCTAGCGGTGTGGGAGCCATGGCCGTCGTCGTCTTCGGGGCCGATCGGCGGATCACCAAAAGCATCCGCGTAGTCCCAGGCGCCGATCAGCTTGTCATTACACACGTAGATGGGGTCGTAGTTGGGGTTGCCGGGATCGCACCAACCAACGTAATTGCCGGAGCCATAGGGGTTCTCATGGTCATAACCATCAGCACCAATGTCGGCAAACGACGGATGGTCCATGTTGATACCCGAGTCCAACACACCGACGATGATGCCTTCGCCGAAGGTGCCCACCCCTCCATAGGCCGAGCCATCCCAGACACCTGGGGCGCCGATCCATGCCGGACCGGCGTCCGTATCGAGGGGCATCCATTGGTCGCGCCAGATCCGTTGGACGCCAGGTAGCGCGGCCACGCGATTGGCCTCCTCAGGAGTCATGGCAAAGGCGACGCCATTCAGGGCAGCGCGGTAGTTGAACGAGACGTCGATCTGACGACCGAGCTCGCCTGCCGCCGCCGCGACGAAGCGCGCTTGCGTGGCGTCCAGATGCTCCAGGTAAGCGAGGGCCGCCGGGGAGCTGGCGTCGAGCTTGGTTTGGCCGGTCACATTGATGGCCGTTGCGGCCAGGCCAGCGACGCCGCCTTCGTACAGCGTCAGTGGCGGCTCGCTCAGCTGCACAATGTAGATCTCCGGGCCGGAAACCCCCTTGGCCTGCACGACTGGCGCCGGCACCCGCTGCACCTCAAGGGGCACAGCGGAAAGCCCGCCAGACTGCTCAGCGCCCACCTTGGTCGTGACAATCAGCACAAGTGCGAGTGCCACGAGCATCAAGACGAGGTTCTTGACTCTTATCATGTTGTCCCTCCAGACAATTGCGAACAGCCATACGAACGACCCTCATGTGCGCTCGGGCAAGCAGTACGAGAGGGTCCTGTTAACCCAGACTTGGAAATCGACTCGCACCTCCTGTGTAATTAGGAAAAGGAGTTACATGTCGCGACGCGCCAGCACAGGCGACACAGCAACCGCTTGAGGTTGTAGGCTTTCAGCTTCCCCATGGAGGTCGCGCTTCCGGCAACCGGCATCGACCCTCACGATAGTACGCTGGTCCTATTATACCAGAATATCCCGCTAGCAAAACGATTTCCTGTACGAGTCACGGGAATTCCCCTTTGCCCTCCCAGCCCCCCGGCCTCCCGTCCCATTGACAGCGCGCTTTCACCGGTGCTAGAGTACATCTGGGAGGAGGGTCTGGCAGCTTACCACGCACCAATCGGAGGGAGTTCATGTCCGAGCGCAAGAAAGTCAACTTGCCACTGCTCTTTGCCAAGCGGGCCCGGGGCGAGCCCATCACCTGGCTCACCTGCTACGACTTCCCGACCGCCCACTTCCAGGAACAGGCGGGCGTCGACATGATCCTGGTCGGCGACAGCCTGGGCATGACGATGCTGGGCTATGACAGCACACTGCCCGTGACCATGGACGACATGATCCGGCACACGCAGGCGGTCCGGCGCGGCGCCCCCAACGCGTTTCTGATCGGCGACATGCCATACATGAGCTATCAGCCGAGCGACGAGACGGCGGTGCGCAACGCCGGGCGTTTCATGGCGGAGGCCGGCTGCGACGCCATCAAGCTCGAGGGCGGCGCGGAAATGGCCGGCCGCATCGCGGCCATCGTCAAGGCCGGCATCCCCGCCTTCGGCCACCTGGGCCTGACGCCGCAGAGCGCCAGCGCGCTGGGCGGCTTCCGCCTGCAGGGAAAGGGCGCCCTCCAGGCCAAGAAGATCGCCGACGACGCCCGCGCCCTCGAGGAGGCCGGCGCCGTGGGCATCCTGCTCGAGCTCGTGCCCGACCGGCTCTGCCGCCTCATCACCGAGCGGTCCGCGCAGTGCCTTATCTTCAGCCTCGGCTCTGGGCCAGACGCCCACGGCCAGCTGCTCATCTACCACGACCTGTTCGGGCTCTACCCCAAGTTCACGCCCCGCATGGCGAAGCAATACGCGGATGCCGGCAGCCTGATCCAGCAGGGCCTGAAACAGTACGTGGCCGAGGTGACCGGTCGCCAGTTTCCCCAGCCGGAGAACTACTTCGGCATGAAGGACGAGGAGTACGAGGCCCTCGTGGCCTCGCTGGCCTGACCCGCCTGACGAACCGTGCCGGCACCCGCCGGCCCCCACACAACCCAAGGGAGTGCCCCATGAATGAATCGTTGCGCCAACGCCTGCGCATCCCGCCAGACCGACTGGACGCGCTTAACGCGCTGCTCCTGAGCCCGGACATGCGCGTCGTTGACGACTTCCTGGCCGTGGTGGACAAATACGGCACCCCGGCCGAGATCAATCGCAGAGCGGCCGCCGCCCGGGCGCTGCCGGCATTGCGCCAGCGCGTCGCCGAGACCCAGCCGGCCTACCTGGCCGACCTCGACTGGCTCGAAGAACAGCGCGATCGCGGCGCTTTTGTGAGTGCCGCCGACTACCGGCGCCAGGTGCTCGGCGCCCGCTCCGCCGCCATGACGTTCGCCGACGACTATGCCGTCACCCTCGAGGTGAGCGCGGCGCAATACTTCCCCTGGCTCATCGTCGCCGCCCGCCGGGCGATCGCGCGCCAGGACCTGTTGCCCGGCCGCTTCATCCGGGTGCGTCGTATGAAGGAGCAGGAGGCGGACGGGGACCTGCCGGCCTTCGCCGCCGCCATGCAAATCATCGGCGCCAGCTGGGTCGAGACGCTGGACACCAAAGGCACCGACGGCTCCAACGTCCACCTGGGCGGCCCGGAGACGATCACCGGCTACTTCGGCGGCGTCGGCCAGCCCAACCGTCACGCCCTCAAATGGCTCGACGAGTTCCTCTACTATTTCACTACCTACGGCGTGCGCCAGGTGCTCAACATCAACCCGGGCACCGTCCTGCTCGGTTACCTGCTCCACCGCCTCGGCGTGGACATCGAGTTCAAGATCTCCGTTTTCATGGGCAACGACAACCCCTACGCCGCCCTGTGGACGTTGCTCGGGGCCAAGCTGTTCGCCCGCGAGGACGGCTCCTCGCCCCTGGTCGGCTTCAACTGGAGCAACTCGGTCGACAACGAGACGATGGAGATCACGGCCCAGTTCCGCCGCGCCCTGGACTTCGAGAGCGTGGTCCGCTTCGAGCACCACATCACGGAGACCTGGAAGAGCATCGTGCGCCAGCCCTACAACCGGCGCGCCGAGCTAGTCGAGCTGGCCGACCACGTGGCCAACATCTCCGCCAAGCACGAGGGTGGCGACCCGGAGATCGACCAGACCCGGGAGCACCCGTCCGACATCCTGGACTACTTCCGGGCCCGCGAGGACGTCGTCGCCGAGGGCGACTGGGATCATCTGCAGCGCAACTTCCTGGACAAGCTGGACGCCACCAGCGCCACAGCCCGCGCTCTGACGGAGCACGGGCTGTCGTTCATCGCGGCGCAGAATCTGCACCACCAGGTGGCGGAGTTCGCCTGATTGCCTGTGTGGGGCGAGTTGCCAAACTCGCCAGACTGACCCAAGTGCCAGTGGCGAGTCAGCGACTCGCCCCACATCAGGCGAGAGTAGGTGAGTCTGGCGAGTCAGTGGCCCGCCCTACATGTCGTAGTACATCAGGTATTCGTAGGGGTGGGGCCGCAGGCGGATGGCGTCCACCTCGTTCAGTCGCTTCCAGGCTATCCAGGATTCGATCAAGTCCGGAGTGAACACATTGCCGCGGAGCAAGAACTCATGGTCCCGCTCCAGGCAATCAAGCACGGCGTCCAACGACCCGGGCACCTGCGGCACGCGCGTGTCGTGGGTCTCATAGAGGTCGATGTCCATCGGCATCCCCGGGTCGATCTGATTGATGATCCCGTCGATGCCGGCCATCTGCATGGCCGCGAATGCCAGGTAAGGGTTGGCGGTCGGGTCCGGGCAGCGATACTCGATCCGCTTGGCCTTCGGGCTATCCGAGTAGGCCGGGATGCGCACGCAGGCCGAGCGGTTGCGCATGCTGTAGGCCATCATCACCGGCGCCTCATAGCCGGGCACCAGCCGCTTATAGCTGTTCGTCGTGGGGGCCACCAACGCCAATAGCGCCGGCGTGTGGTGCAGGATGCCGCCGATGTACCAGAGGGCGAGCTGGCTCAGCCCGGCATAGCCATTGGCGTCGTACATCAGGTTTCGGCCGTCTTTCCACAGGCTCTGGTGGCAGTGCATGCCAGAGCCGTTGTCCCCGTACATCGGCTTGGGCATGAACGTCAGCGTCTTGCCATGGGCCACGGCCACGTTCTTCAGGATGTACTTGTACCACTGCATCTGATCGGCGGCGCTGACCATGGTCGTGTACTTCAGGTCGATCTCCTGCTGGCCGGCGCTGGCCACCTCGCCGTGGTGGACCTCCACGTCGATGCCGGCTGTGATCAGGCGCAGAATTGCCTCCGAACGCCAGTCCTGCATGGCGTCCACCGGCGGCACGCGGAAGTAGCCCCCCTTGGCCTCCGGTCGATAGCCCAGGTTTGAGCCGGAGCGCTCGCTGTAGCCGCGCCCGGTCACCCAGTTCCCCATGTCGCTCTCGATCTCGAAGTAGCCCGTCTGCTTCTGGTAGTCGTAGCGCACGCCGTCGAAGACAAAGAACTCGGCCTCCGGGCCCCAGTAGCCGGTGTCGGCAATGCCGGACTCGACCAGGAAGCGCTCCGCCTTGCGCGCCACCCAGCGCACGTCCTTATTGTAGGGCTGGTGCGTGGTCGGGTCGTAGATGTTGCACGTCACGCTCAGCGTCGGGATCTGCATCACCGGGTCGACCACGGCGCTCGCCGGGTCCGGGAAAAGCACCATGTCCGACTCGTGGATCTGCTGAAAGGCGCGGATGCTGGAGCCGTCGAAGCCCAGGCCGTCCTCGAACAGGCTCTCCGTCAGGTGGTGGATCGGCATGCTGAAATGGTGCCAGCGGCCGAAGAGATCGGTGAATTTGAAGTCGACGATCATCAGTCGCCGCTTGCGCGCGTACTCGATCACCTCCTTGGGCTGGCTGACGCGCTTGATGTCGGGCGAGATCAGGGCCGGGCGACTGCCGTTGCCCAGGAAGCCTTCCTTTTCATAGACCAGATCGGCGATCTCGTCGATGGTCCGCAGTCGAATGGGTCCGTTGCCTGTCATGGGTTCTCCTCGGTGGATGGGTTTGGGTGGTGGACACCGCGGCTATTCCGCGCTGTTGCCGTTGGTGGTCAGATGGGGCACCGCTTTTACCAGGTCTTCCAGCGACACCCCGGTGAGCCCTTCGATTACGGCCGGCAGACCGGCGATGACCTGGGCCACATCTTGCGTCACTTTGTGGGCGCCGGTGCCGGCACCGTTGCCGCCGCCGAGCACGACGATGCGCTCCGTCTTGCTCAACGGCTCGGCCACCTTGCCGGCCAGCTCTGGCAAGATGCCGATGATCTGCTCGGTCACCGCCGCCTGGTTGTACTGTTTCCAGGAGAGCGCCTTCTGCTCCATCGTCACCGCCTCGGCGCTCCCGCGGGCGCGGATGGCGTCCGCCTCGGCCTCGCCGTGCTGACGGATGCTGGCCGCCTCGCCGGCCGCCTCGGTCTCCAGGCGGGCGCGAGTCGCCCGCGCCAGCGTCTCGATGCGATAGCGCTCGGCGTCCGCCGGCTTGCGCACGTCGGCGTCCAGCTCGCGCTCCTTGCGCTCGACCTCCCGCGTCTGCAGGCTGATCTCCTGCTCCTTGGCCGCCAGCTGCACGGCGATCTCCTCGCGCACCACCTCTTGCTGCTTGCGGTAACGATTCAGGTCGTAGGCCAGGTCGCTCTCCGCCTTGACGGCCGCCACCTCCGCGGTGTAGCCGGCCTCCTGCATCTCCTTGTCCCGCAGGGCGCGCGCGATCTCCACGTCGGCGGCGTAGCGGGCCTGCATGGCCTCTTGCTCGGCCAGCGACTCGCCGATGATGGCGTCCCGCTTC
>JBFGLK010000007.1:0-16675 GCA_041576195.1 Promineifilaceae bacterium (SeqCode) | reverse complement strand
GGTCATCGGCGACGAGGAGATCTTCGCCGCCCCGGACCTCATCGCCCACTTCGTGACCGCGCACGGCTACGCGCCGCCCGCGCCGTTCGTCGACGCGGTGCTCGCCGGCCCCGGGCCGCACACGGCCGAGCACCGGGCGCTGCGCCTTTCGCTGCGCGCGGCGCTCGGCGACCGCTAGTCCCTCCCCGGCGCGCTCAGGCCGGCGCCAGCCCGCCCAGCCGGACGGCGGCGCGCAGGACGGCCAGGCCGCTCTTGGCGTCTTCCAGCTCGCCGTCGAGGGCCCGCCGCACCAGCTCGGCCAGGGGGAGCCGCGTCAGCTCGATCGCCTCGTCGCGATCGCCAGGCAGTGGATCGGGCTGCAGATCGCGCGCCAGGAACAGGGCCATGCGCTCGTTGCTCAGGCCTGGGGCCAGCCAGATCGCGCCCAGCGACTCCAGCCGGCCGGCCCGATAGCCCGTCTCCTCCCGCAGCTCCCGTTGGGCGCACGCTTCCCACGGCTCGTCGGGCCGGCGGGTGCCTGCCGGCAGCTCGAGGATCGTCCGGTCAAGCGCCAGCCGATACTGGCGCAGGAGCAACACCGTCTCGCCGAGCAGGGGCACCAGCAGCACCGAGCCCGGATGGTCGATGAGACCGCGCCGCAGAACGACGCCGTCGGGATAGACCAGTTCGGCTTCGAGGAGGGACCAGCTCGGCCCCTGCCAGGCCAGCCGCCGCCGGATCGTGGGTTGGGTCATCGTGCCTCCCAAAGAAAAAGGGCCGCCTGCGCGCAGGACGGCCCTGTTTTCGTCGTGGGTCGCTTGGACGCCGAGACGCCGCTAGGGAGCCGGCGGGATGCGGATGACCTGGCCGACCTCAAGCACGTCGGGATTGGCCAGGTTGTTGTAGGCCGCCAGCTCGGCGACGGTGAAGCCGTAGGTCAGCCCGATGCGGAACAGCGTGTCGCCCGCGCTGACCACGTGGGTGCGCTCGGCAGTAGGCTCCGCGCTCTCCACCCCGGCGATGGGGATGATCAGCTGGTCGCCAATGCTCAGGGCGTTGGGGTTGGCCAGCTGGTTGGCCTGGGCGATGTCGTTGACCTCCACGCCGTAGAAGCGGCCCAGATTGAAGAGCGTATCACCGGCCACCACGGTGTGGATGATGTTGCCTTCGGGCGTCGTCGGTTGCTCGGGCGGCGCCGCTTCAGCGCCGGCGTCCCCCTCTGCCGGCGCCACCGCGCCGGGATCGGTCGGCTCGCCGCCGGGGGCGTTCCCCGGCTGCTCACCACCGGTCTCGCCTTCGACTGGGGCGTTGCCCTCACCCGTCAGCCCCCCCGGCGCCAGCGTGTCGGGCAGCTCCGGAGCACCCAGCGGCGTTACCAGGAGCGGGACCGTCGGCTCGACCGGGACTTCCGGCTCTTCCTGCAGGGGACGCTCGCAGGCCACCAAGATGAGGGCCAGGCCGAGCGCCAGCATCACCAAGAACGTCCGTTTCACGCTGGCCTCCTGAATGCGACAGAGTGACCCCGGCCAGAGGGGCAATGCCGCCCAATTCCTGCTATCAGGCGCCGCCACCGGCGGGCGCTACTGCCCAACTACAGGGCGCGGGGGGCATCATCCCAAGGACCGGACAACTAAACATAAAGCAGTCTACCATATGCAAAATACAGCGTCAAGCGCGCCCCACGGGGCCAAACGTGGGCCAGTCGTCGCCTTCGCGCTTCTCCCCAGCGTGGCGGATCGGCTATAATCCGGCGCTGTGATTACCGTAGGCATCAACGCGCACCTCCTGAGCGGAGAAGCCGGCTTTCGGCGGGCGGGTATCCACCACTACATCGCGCAGGTGTTGCGCCATCTGCCGGCCAGGCCTGGCTGGCGCTTCACCGTGTTCACCCGCGCCCGCGAGGAGGCGCCGCGTGGGCCGCACTGGCGCCTCGCGTCGAGCCGCTGGCCGACCGAGCGCCGTCTGTGGCGCATTGCCTGGGAGCAGCTCGTCTGGCCCTGGGCGGCGCGTCGCCGTCGGCTGGACCTGCTACACGGCATGGCCTTCGCCACGCCGCTGCTGGCGCCCTGCCCGACCATGGTCACCGTCTACGACCTGAGCTTCTTGCACTTCCCCGAACGTTATCCGCCCTGGCAGCGGCGCTACCTGACCTGGCAGACACGGCGCTCGTGCCGCGCGGCCCGGCGGGTGGTGGCCATCTCTGAGTCTGGCCGGCAGGACATCCACCGGCTGCTGGGCGTGTCCCTTGAGCGCATCGACGTCGTGGCGCCCGGGGTGGACCCGGCGTTCCGGCCCCTGCCGGCAGGCGACGTGGCCGCCTTCCGCGCCGCCCGCGGGCTGCCGCCGCGCTTTCTCCTGCACGTCGGCACGCTGCAGCCCCGCAAGAATCTGCCGGCGCTCATCGCCGCCTTTGGCCAGCTGTTGAACGGCGAGCCGGATTCCGGAGACGCGCTGCAGCTCGTCCTCGTCGGCGGTAAGGGCTGGCTCTACGACGAGATCTTCGGCCAGGTGGCCCGCCTCGGTCTGGACGGGCGCGTGCGACACGCCGGTTACGTCCCGGATGCCGACCTGCCGCTCTGGTACAACGCGGCGACCGCCCTGGTATTCCCCTCCGTCTATGAGGGGTTTGGCATGCCCGTCGCCCAGGCGCTGGCCTGCGGCACCCCCGTCGTCGCCGCCCGAAGCTCGGCCATCCCTGAGGTGGTCGGCGAGGCGGCGCTGTGCTTCGACCCGCACGACGTGCCGGCGCTGGTGGCCCAGCTGCAGCGCCTGCTGGCGGAGCCGGAGCTGGCCGCCGAACTGCGCCGCCGCGGCCCGGCCCAGGCCAGCGGCTTCACCTGGGAGAAGGCGGGCGCCGGGCAACTGGCCGCTTACGAGCGCGCCCTGGCCACGCCATGAGCAGCCGCCCGAACTTCCGCCTCGTCCGCTGGCTGACAATCGGCTCGGACGTCGTCCTGGTCAATCTGGCCTTCTTCTGCGCCTACGTGGTGCGCTATCAGCTGGAGTGGATCCGGCCCGTCACGTTCTACGAGCCCTACGTCGACTACCTGCCCCAACAGGGGTTGCTCACCCTGTTGATCATCGGCGCCTTCGCCCAGACGCGCGTGTGGACGCGCCGGCGTGGCGAGTACATCATCGACGAAATCGGCCGGGCGGCCTACGCTTCCGCCGCGGCCATCGCCGTGATGGTGATGGCCACCTTCTTCCTGCAGCCCGTCCCCTTCTCCCGGCTGCTCCTCGTCTGGGCCTATTTGTTCCTGGTGCTCTTCATTGCGATGGCCCGCCTGTTACGTCGCCTCGTGCTCAGCGTGCTCTACCAGCGGGGCGTCGGCGTCGAGCACGTGCTCGTGGTCGGTTCCGGGGAGGTCGGGCGTAGCGTCATCCGCACCCTGCTGGCCCGGCCGGAGCTCGGCTACCGCGCCGTCGGCTATCTGACCGACGGCTTCAGCCAGAATCACCTCGGCTCGGGTCGCATTCCCCACCTGGGGGAGCACACCGACCTGGTCCGCGTGCTGCGGGAGCGACCGGAAGTGGGCACCGTCTTCATCTCGCTGCCGGCACGGATGCACGAGCAGTCCGCCCGGCTCACCCGACAGGCCCACCAGCACGGGCGCCAGACCCTGATCGTGCCCGACCTCTTCGAGCTTAGCCTCAGCCGAGTGGCCTTCGCCAACATGGCCGGGCTGCCCGTCTTCAGCGTGCGGGACCTGCGCCTCAGCCGGGTCAGCATGCTCCTGAAGCGGGTGCTCGACCTGCTCATCATCTTGCTGTTGTTGCCGCTCGGGTTGCTGCTGACCGCGTTGGCGGCCATCCTCATCCGCCTGGACTCCCCGGGGCCCATCTTCTTCGTCCAGACGCGCATAGGCAAGGATGGTCGGCCCTTCCAGATGGTCAAGTTCCGCTCTATGGTGCAAGACGCCGAGGCGCGCAAGGCGGGCCTGCTCGAGCTCAATGATGCCACCGGCCCGATCTTCAAGATCAAGAAGGATCCGCGGCTCACGCGCGCGGGCCGGCTCATCCGGCGCCTGAGCCTGGACGAGCTGCCGCAGTTCTACAACGTGTTGCGCGGGGAGATGAGCCTGGTGGGGCCGCGGCCGCCCCTGCCCGAAGAAGTGGCCCAATACCAGCCCTGGCACATGCAGCGGCTGGGCGTCAAGGGCGGGATCACCGGGCTCTGGCAGGTCAGCGGGCGCTCCGACCTGACCTTTGACGAACAGTGCCTGTTGGACATCTACTACATCGAGAACTGGTCCGTGCTCTTTGACGTCCGCATCATGATCCAGACCATCCCGTTCATGCTCTTCGGACGCGGCGCCTACTGAGGGTGCCGGCAGGCGCCCCCACCCCCTTCTCTGTCTCAGGAATCCCAGTCGTCGTCTGCCGCGACCGCCGGCTGGTCGATGCGTACCACCTCGCCGTGGAAGTTGATGACCACCCGGAAGCCGGTCATGCCGAGCATGTCGCGCGCCTGGGCGGGGATGCCCTGGCGTAGAATCTCGTCGACGCTGACGTTGCGCAGCGAGGCGTCGAGCGCCGCCTTGGTGAGCAGGTCATCCTTGCCCATCATGCGCAGCGCCTGGGCGATGGCCACGTCTTTGTGCTCCTGGATCTGCTGCACAAACAGCGCCAACACTTGCCGGTCGACGCCTTCAGACGGGATGTGGCGCAGAAAGCCGGCATCGTCGACCACGTAGTGGGCCTCGTTGCCGACGAAGGCGGTCTTCACCGCCGCGTCGTTCTCGTCGTAGACCAGGCCGGCAAACAGAGCGTTCTGAGCCATAGCGGATTCCTCATCCAACCATACGTGGATCATCCGCAGCCGGCCCTTCGGTGGCCAGTTGTTCATGCGCGTCTAAGCTGCGGGGGGTCCCGTTTCGTGCCGGCATCGGCCCATGTGCTATAATCCGGCGGCTAGATTCAGGCTCCCAGCCCAGAGTGGCAATGCCGCTCCCTTTCTGGTAACCGGCGGCGCCATCAGTGGGCGGCCCGTTGATGGGCGACACTGCGTGTTTTGAGAAAGCGTGGGGCACCGTTCCCAGAGTCAGACCCATGCGGCTGGGCCAATGTCCGGACAATGAGGGTGCTCTGACCACCCAGGGCGCCGCCGGCGGAGCGCCCCCGGAATCCCATACTAACGTCTAGGTAACCACCTTGTTTCGACCCTTAGATTTCTTGCTCGGCCTGTTGTCCCTGGACATCGGCATCGACCTGGGCACGGCCAATACCCTGGTCTACGTGCGCGATCGCGGCATCGTCATCAACGAGCCGTCGTGGGTAGCCATCAACAAGCGCACGCGGCGGCCACTGGCCATCGGCGCGGAGGCCCGTGAGATGGTCGGGCGCACGCCCGGCGACATCGTCGCCATCCGCCCGCTGCGGGACGGCGTCATCTCGGAGTTCGAGATCACCGAGGCGATGCTCAAGCCTATCATCGACAAATCCCACGAGCAAATGGTCGTCCCCTTTCCCCGGCCGCGCGTGGTCGTCGGCGTCCCCAGCGGCGTCACCGAAGTGGAGAAGCGGGCCGTCTATGACGCGGCCATCTCCGCCGGCGCCCGCGAGGCCCATCTGATTGAAGAGCCCATGGCCGCGGCCATCGGCGCCAACCTGCCCATCATCGAGTCGCGCGGCAGCATGATCGTGGACATCGGCGGCGGCACGACCGAAGTGGCCGTCTTTGCTATGGGTGGCATCGTCACGAGCCGCTCTATTCGCGTGGCCGGTGACGAGATGGATGAGGACATCATCCAGTACGTGCGCAACAAGTACAACCTGCTCATCGGCGAGCGCATGGCCGAGCGCGTCAAGATCGGCATCGGCTCCGCCTTCCCCCTCCCGGAAGAGCGCACGATGACCCTGCGCGGCCGCAACCTGATCAACGGCCTGCCGCAATCCGTCGAGGTCAGCAGTATCGAGTTGCGCGAGGCGCTCTCCCCGTCGATCAACATCATCGTCGATACCGTGCGCGACGCCATCGACGAGACGCCGCCCGAGCTGGTTGCCGACCTGATGGAGGTCGGCGTCTGCCTGGCCGGCGGCGGCGCCCAGATTCAAGGCCTGGCCGACCGGATCGAGGACGCCATCAAGATGCGCGTCTGGGTGGCGGAGGACTCGATGACCTGCGTGGCCCGCGGCGCCGGCCGCGTCCTGGAAAACCTGGATAACTACCGCCGCGTGCTCGTCGGCCTGGACCGGGGCAGCACCGTCCACTAGCGGCCGTGCGGCGCCCGGCCGGCGTTCGCCGGGGCGGCGCCGCGTTCACCCTGACCTTCATGAACCCGACAGACGCCCAACAACGCGTGCGCTGGGCACTCATTGTGCTCCTGGCGGCGACCGCTGTCATCTTTATGGTGGCGGACGCGACCGGCAACATGGACGCGATGCTGGGGTTCATTCGCGACCCGGCGGCGGCCGTCATGGGGTGGACGAGCGCCCGCTCGGCCTCAGTGGACGCGATCGTCGGCGGCCCGACGGACTTACAGGACGCCCGGGCCCAGATCCAGGCGCTGGAGGTGGAAATCGAGGCCCTCGAGCAGGCCAACGTGGCGCTGCGGCAACAGCTGGGCCAGTATGAGTTGTTGCAGGAGCTATTCGACCGTAGTCGCGAGGCGCCGAACCTGGAGCGGGTGGTGGCGTCCGTGATCGCCTACAACACCAGCCCCTATTTCCAGAGCATCGTTATCGACCGGGGCACGGATGCCGGCATCTTCGTCGGCATGCCCGTCGAGAGCGCCCGGGGCCTGGTCGGCCAGGTCTGGCGCACGTCGGACCGGGCGGCGCAGGTCCTGCTCGTCAGCGATAATATCAGCAGTATTCCGGCCAGGTTGGCCAACTCGCGGGCTACCGGCCTGCTGCGCGGCGGCGGCCTGGGCGGATCGATGTCGCTCAACTGGGTGGATCTCGAGGCCCAGGTTAGCCTGGGCGAGATCGTCACCACGTCGGGCCTGGGCGGGCGCTTTCCCCCGGAGATCGTGATCGGGCGGGTGGTGGACGTCCTCCGTAGCGAAGCGGAGCTCCACCAGAGCGCCGTCGTGCAACCGGTGGTCGACTTCGAGGCCCTGGAGGCCGTCTTCGTGATCACCAACTTCCGCCCGGTGGACACCGAGATCTTCGACGTGCTACCGGAGTCGTGATGCGTTGGCGTGACGCCCTCGTCGTGCCACTGCTGGCCGCCCTGGTCGTGCTCCAGCTCTCGGCCCTGCCCTACGTGCGGCTGCTACCCGTGACCCCACAGCTCGCCCTGCTCGCGGTGCTGGTCTGGGCGCTGCACCGTGGCCCGGAGGCGGGCGCGTTCTGGGGCTTTGCTGCCGGCATCCTCACGGACCTGTTCGCCATCACCCCGCTCGGGGTGAGCGCCGTCGCCATGATGGCCACAGCGCTGCTTGTGGCCGTGCTCAAGCGGCTCCTGCCTCCCAATCGCATCCTGATCCCCATGTTCCTTGGAGGCGTCGGCACCTTCGCCTATCTGCTCGGCAGTTTTCTATTGTTGCGGCTGGCCGGCTACGACCTCCCCTGGAGCGCCCCGGCCGCCGCCAGCCCGCTCATCCTGCTGCACGCCGTCCTGATCCTGCCCGCCTACTGGGCCGTTCTCGCTCTGGAGCGACTGGCGGGCCCGCGGCGGGTCGAGCTATCATAGGCCCCTGGGCGGCGCCTGGAGCAGAGGAACCCTCCATGTCACGTAGCGGCTGGGATCAACCCGAAGACACGGCCATCGCCCGGGAAGACCGCGGGCTGAGTGGCCGGCTGCTCTTCCTGCGCATTTTCATCGCCATTATCCTGGCCGGTCTCCTCTATCGCGTTGTCTGGCTGCAACAGACCCGCGGATCCGAGCTGCAAACCCAGGCCCAGGACAATCAGCTGGCCGAGCTGACCACCAATCCCCCGCGGGGGGTCATCTTCGATCGCCACGGTCGGCCACTGGCCGAGAACCTCCCCAGCTTCAACGTCACCATGACGGAGGCGTTTCTGCCGGTAGGCGCCGACGAGCGCCAGGCCATCTTCGAGCGCCTCTCGCTGTTGACGGGCGTGCCGGTGACCAACACCGTGCAACAAGAGACGCTGGCCCGCCAGGCGGATCCGGCCCGCGTCGGCGCCTACAGCCGGCTGGCCCAGCTCTACAGCGCGCCCGTCGACGAAACCCTCGATCTCACCGGCGTCGTGCCGCGGCTGCCGGAGAGCATCGCCGGGCTCGTCGATACCTTCAACTTCCAGCCGAACGTGCCCTTCGTCATCACCGCGAATGTGCCCATCACCATGGCCTACATCGTCGAGCAAGAAAGCCCGTTCCTGCCCGGCATTCGGGTGGTCGAGGAGCCGCTGCGCCATTACCCGGGCGGCGAATACACGGCGCACATCATCGGCTACATGGGACCCATCCCAGACGAGTCCTATCTCGATCTGGGCTACGAGCGGGACGATCGCGTGGGCTGGGCCGGCCTGGAACTCTACATGGAGGAGACGCTGGCGGGCGACAAGGGCCGGCGCCTGATCGAGGTGGATTGGCGCGGCCGTGAGCTGCGCCAGATCGGCCTGGCCATTCCGCCGACCGCGGGTCAGAACCTGCACCTGACGCTGGACCTGGAGCTGCAAACCCAGGCGTACGAGATACTCGAGGAGTGGATGCAGCGGCGTCGCGAGACGCCGGATCGCGATCTCATTACCGGCGAGCTCACGCCCGTCGAAGTGGAGCAGGGCGTCGTCGTGGCCCTGAACCCGAATACGGGCGAAGTCCTGGCCATGGTCAACATCCCCACCTTCGACAACAACCGCTTCGCCACCGAGGTGCCCGTCGACTACTATCTGAGCCTGGCCCGCAACGACTACACCCCGCTGGTCAACCACGCCATCAGCGGCCAATATCCGCCTGGCTCGACCTTCAAACTGGTGACCGCGGCGGCGGCTATGCAAGAGGGCGTCATCTCGCCCTTCCGGCGGCTCAACGACCCGGGTCGCATCACGATCCCCAACCGCTTCGCTCCGCTGGATCCGGGCCGGGCCCAGACTTTCGTCTGTTGGAATACCGAAGGGCACGGGTCCCTGGCCATGATCGGCGCGCTGGCCAATTCCTGCGACGTCTACTTTTACAAGGTGGCGGGCGGGTTTGACCAGGATGGCGAGACGGTGGACGGCGTGGGGGTCGACCGGCTATCCCAATACTCGCTGGAATGGGGCTTCGGACAGGTGCAGGGCATCGAGCTGCCGCTGGAGGCGCCGGGTAACATCCCCACGCAGGCCTGGAAGCGACAGACCCAGGGCGAGCCCTGGTCCACGGGCGACGACTATAACATGGCGATTGGCCAGGGATTCGTCACCTCCACGCCGTTGCAGGTGGCACAGATGGCCGCCATCGTCGCCAGCGAGGGTTTCCTTTACCGCCCGACCATCATCCGCGAGGTGACCGACGAGTTCGGCAACGTGGTGCAACCGTTTGAGCCGGTCGTGCTCAGCGCGGTCAATCTGGACCGCCAGTATCTGGACATCATCGCCGAGGGCATGCGCCTGGTGACGCAGAGCGAGGATCCCAACGGCAACCTGGGTGGCTTTGCCGGCACGGCGGCGACCGTGGACTGGCTCGATGCCTACGGCATCCCGACTGCCGGCAAGACGGGCACCTCCGAATACTGCGACAACATCGCCATTAAGCGTCGCTGGTGCAAAGAGGGCCAGATCCTGCCCACACACTCCTGGTATGTCGGCTACGCTCCCTTCGACAACCCGGAGATCGTCGTCGCCGCCTTCATCTTCAACGGGGGTGAGGGCTCCCAGTGGGCGGCGCCGGTCGTGCGCGACGTCCTGGAGGCCTACTTCCAGGTCGGCCAGTTTGCGCCGGAGCCGGACGAAGATGGCGCCACCACCGCCTCCGGTGGCTGAGCGCCCCCAGCCAACGCCCGGCCCGCCGCCGGGTCGGCCGCCGCTCCCGCCACCCGTCCCTTTGTGTTATCATCGGAGGGTGGAGGTGCCCCCTCCCGTTCTTGCCGCAGGCCCGGGGCTCCAGAGACGGATGACCCGTTTGCAGACACGTCGATAGCGCATTCACCATGGCGACCATCCTCCTCATCCGGCACGGCGAAAACGATTGGGTCAAGGAAGGTCGGCTGGCGGGTTGGTTGCCCGGGGTCCATTTGAATGACCACGGGCGGGCGCAGGCGGCAGCGGCGGCGGAGCGCATCGCGGCCCTGCCACTTGCGGCCCTCTATAGCAGCCCGGTGACCCGTTGCGAAGAGACGGCCGCCGTCATCGGCGCCCGGCTTGGGCTGGAGGTGCAGCCACTGGCGGCCGTCGGCGAGGTCCGCTACGGCGAGTGGGAGGGCAAGAAGCTCAAGGAGCTGGCCAAGGATCCACTCTGGCGCACAGTCCAGTTCGCCCCCAGCCGCATGACGTTTCCCGGCGGCGAGTCGCTGCGCGAGGTGCAGGCGCGGGCGGTCGAGGCCGTGGAGACCCTCAGCCGGCGCCACGAGAAGGCGTTCGTCGCCGTCGTTTCCCACGCCGACGTGATCAAGCTGGTGGTGGCCCACTATCTCGGTATGCACCTGGATCAGTTTCAACGGATACGCATCGCCCCGGCGTCTGTCAGCGTCGTCCACCTGTCGTCGAACGGCCTGGCGCAGGTCGCGCGGGTCAACGACGACGGCCCGCTGCAGCCCCCGCCGCCCGAGACGGACGAGGCGCCCGCGGCAGAAGCGGCCGCTGAGGCAGACGCGGCGCCTGAACAGGCCGAGGCCGCAGCCGAAGCGTAGCACGCCGCAATGTCGCCCTTTTCGGCCAACGGGTAGCGCCACCGGAAGTCGGCATTGCTTGGTTTCAGAGAGCGTAGCTCACTGCCTGGCGGACAGGCCGGCGCCGGCCCCGGGGTCGCGAAGAGGTCTACGGAATGGCTCAGCACATCGAACTCAATCCGGTCACGCACCTGACCATCGGCACGATAGGACCACCGGGTCAGCGGATCTTCTACCTTCAAGGCGGTCAGGGCAGTAACATCGTGTCATTGGTGATTGAGAAGCAGCAGGCGGTCGTCGTTGCCGACGGCTTCGAGGAGCTGCTGGCCGACCTGCAGAAGCGCTATCCGCAGTTGCAGCGCGACAGCAGCGAATCTGTGTGGACCGACCTGCGCCTGCGCGAACCGGTGGAGTCCCTGTTTCGGGTGGGCAATATCGGGCTTGGCTTTAACGAGTCGTTGAACCGGATTGTGCTGGTGGCCTATGAGCTGGTGGAGGAAGAGGAAGAGCCGAACGCCGTGAGTTTCTGGGCGACGCGGGAGCAGATTCGGGCGCTCATCCCGCACACGCGCGAGGTGATCCGCGCCGGTCGGCCGATTTGCGGCAACTGCGGGCAACCGATCGATCCGACCGGGCATTTCTGCCCGAACCGCAACGGCTATAGACGGTAGAAAACGGGAAGAACAGAACAAGATGCCGGCATCCATACTTGTAATCGACGATCACGACGCAACGCGGGATCTGATCCAGGTCGTGCTGACGCAACAGGGCTACCGCACTCGCGGCGCCACCAACGGCGAGGACGGCATCATCATGGCCCGGGAGGAGTTGCCCGACCTGATCATGCTGGATGCCAACATGCCCGGCATCGACGGCTTCGAAACGTGCCGCCGGCTCCGATCCGATAGCCGCTTCCACAAGGTGCCGATCATCATGTTCACGGCGCAGGATCAGGTCACCGACAAGATCGCCGGCTTTGAGGCGGGCGTCGACGATTTTCTGATCAAGCCGACCACGCCCAAGGAGCTGCTGCAGCGCGTTAGCACGCTGCTGGAACGGGTTGCCAGCGGTCTCCTCGATCGCCAGCGACTCCAGGACGCCGGCGACGAGGGGTCGGTGACACTGGTCGATGAAGCCCAGGCGGTCGAGTCATCGTCATCCCTGGTCCACATGGCCGGGCCGGGCGAGTTGCCGACCGGCTCGGGCGGGCTGGGCCGCGTGATCGCGGTGATGGGCTCCCGGGGCGGCGCCGGGGCGACCACCCTGGCCATCAACCTGGCCTACGCCCTCGCGGAGCAGGGGGTGCGCGTCATTCTGGCGGATCTCGACATGCGGCAGGGGCACATCGCCACCTACCTGCAGCTGCCCACACACTCCGGCCTGCACAACCTGGCGGCCGAGGAGCGCATGTCACTCATCCGTCGGCTTAAGGGGGAGCTCGTGCCAGCAGCGGAACGGCTGGAGATGCTCCTCACCCGGGCCAATCTCGACGGGCGCTTTCCCACCCTTAAGCCCAGCCAGGTCAGCAACCTGGTCGGCACCCTACGCCGCTACAGCCAGTGCGCCATTGTGGACGTCGGCCGCGGGCTCAGCGCCACCACGCAGCTCATCCTGTCGCAGACGGACCGGCTACTCCTCTGCAGTCGACCCGAGCGCGTCGCCCTCACCGCCACCCGGCAACTGCTGCAACACATCGACTCGATCGACTTCCGCGGCCGGACAGACGTCGTCTTGCTCGACTTTGAGGCGAGCCGGGCTTTGCCCCGCCAGGCGATCGAGAGCTTCCTCAAGCAGCCGCTCCTGGGGCTCGTCCCCATCGACACCGGCCTGTTGGCCCACGCCGTCAACAACGGTCAGGCCCTGTGGCAGGTGGAGAGCCGGCAGGCGGATTTCGCCACGGCCATCGCTCAGCTCGCCCGCGAACTGGTGCCGGCCTGATCTGGCGGGTCGTGCCCGGCCGGCAACCCGACGCGGCCCGCATTCCCATGACCGACGTGGATCTGTCTCCCAGCGTCATCCTCAAGCTACTCACCCAGGGCACGGTGGTTTCACAGGGCCTGCTGCCCTGGAGCTCGAACTACACCTTCCTGGTGCAGGTCTGCGGGGTGGATCGCGAGGTCCTGGCCGTCTACAAGCCACAGCGTGGCGAGCGCCCGCTGTGGGACTTCGCCGGCGGCACTCTGTGCCTGCGCGAGCGCGCCGCCTTTCTGGTCAGCGAGGGGTTGAGCTGGGGGCTGGTGCCGCCCACGGTCCTTCGGGAAGGACCGCACGGCCTGGGCTCGCTCCAGTGGTTCGTACCGCATGAGGCCGAGGCGCACTATTTCACGCTCGAGGGGCAGTTCCCCGACCAGGTGCAGCGCATCGCCCTGTTCGACGTCATCTGCAACAACGCCGACCGCAAGGCCGGCCACGTGCTGCTCGGCGAGGACGATCGGCTTTGGGCCATCGACCAGGGCATCTGCTTTCACGCGGAGTACAAGCTGCGCACCGTCATCTGGGAGTTCGCCGGCGAGCCCGTGCCGGCACCCCTCATGGCGGATATCGAGGCATTTCGGGCGCGGCTCGCGGATCCCGCCGGCCCGCTGCCGGCAGCCCTGGCCGCGCTGCTGAGCCCGCGGGAAGTGGCGGCGATCTCGACGCGGTTGCAGGGGCTGCTGCGCGCCGGGACATTTCCCCGACCCGGGCCGGGCCGCCACTATCCCTGGCCCCTCGTCTAGGTGGCCGGGACCGGCACGCGAGCCCGAAAGAGAGGCGACGGAACCATGGCGTCGGCGATGATGGCAGAGGCATTGGCATTGCTCCAGCGGGCCACCCACGCGGTGGCGCTGACCGGCGCCGGCGTCAGCACGCCTTCCGGCATCCCCGACTTCCGCAGCCCGGATGCCGGCGTCTGGCAGCAGGTGGATCCGTTCGAAGTAGCCAGCATCTTTGCGTTCCGCCAGCGCCCACAGGCGTTCTACGACTGGATCCGACCGCTGGCGCGCAAGATGCTGGCCGCCAGCCCGAACCCGGCCCACGAGGCATTGGCGCTCCTGGAGGCGCATGGGCCCCTCAAGGCGATCATCACCCAGAACATCGACCTGCTGCACAGCCGCGCCGGCTCGCGCACGGTCCACGAGGTGCACGGCCACATCCGGGAGATGACCTGCATACGCTGCTATGGCATACTCGACGCCGCCCCGTTCATCGACGCGGTGGTCGCGTCCGCCGTCGTGCCGGTCTGCCCGGCGTGCGGGGGCGTGTTGAAGCCCAACGTCATCCTGTTTGGCGAGCAGCTGCCGGTGCGCGTGATTAACCGGGCGCGGCAGGCGGCCCGCGTCTGCGATCTGATGCTGATTGCCGGCACGTCGTTGGAGGTGGCCCCGGCCGGTGACCTGCCCTTGCTGGCCCGGGAGACGGGATCGCACCTCATCATCGTCAACCGCTCGCCCACGTTCTTGGACGACTGGGCGGACGTCGTGATCCGCGGGGAAGTGGAGGCGGTGCTGCCCGAGCTGGCCGCGCCGTTTCTGGCCGCCTCCCAGGGCGCCGCCGCGGCTGAGAGGTAAGATCGCCGGCGACGAGCGCGTCCATTTCAGGGATCATTTCGCCCGCCCTGGCGCCACGCGCGATCGCGCCAGGGCTGTATCGCATAGGAGTAAGCGCGATATGAAGCACGAACGAATCATCATCATCGGGTCCGGGCCCGCCGGCTTGACGGCCGCGCTCTACGCCGCCCGCGCCACGCTCAATCCCCTGGTCATCGTCGGCAACCAGCTCGGCGGCCAGATCAGCATCACCTACGAGGTCGAGAACTACCCCGGCTTCCCCGACGGCACCACCGGTCCCGAGCTCGTGGAGCTTATGCAGCGCCAGGCTGAGCACTTTGGCGCCCGGTACGAGTTCGACGAGGTGGTGGAGGTGGACTTCCGCCAGGGCTCCCCGTTCCGGGTCAAGACGTACGGCAACGAATACCTGGCCGACGCCGTCATCATCACCGCGGGCGCCTCGCCACGCCGCCTCGGCGTCCCGGGCGAAGAGGAGTTCATTGGCCGTGGCGTCAGCTACTGCGCTACCTGCGACGGCTTCTTCTTCCGCGGCAAGGACGTCGTCGTCGTCGGCGGGGGCGATAGCGCCCTGGAAGAAGGGCTGTTCCTGACCAAGTTCGCCAACAAAGTGGAAATCATCCACCGGCGCGATGAGCTGCGCGCCGGACCCGTGCTGCAAAAGCGAGCCGAGGCAAATGAGAAGGTCCAGTTCGTCTGGGACACCGTCGTAGACGCGATCACGGGCAACGGCGCCGTGCATGAGATCGTCACGACAAACGTGCAGACCGGTGAACAGCAGACGCGGAAGACCGACGGCGTTTTCGTCTTCATCGGCCATTACCCGAACAGCAAGTTCCTCGAAGGGCAGGTGGCCATGGACGAGCACGGCTACGTCATCACGGACGAACTGATGCGCACCAGCGTGCCCGGGGTCTTCGCCGCCGGCGAGATCCAGGACCCAATCTATCGCCAGATCGCCACCTCGGTCGGCCAGGGCTGCGCCGCGGCCATGCAGGCCGAGAAGTGGCTGAGCGAGCGCGAGTCCGAGGCGCCGGACGAGGCCGTGTCGACCGAGGCTGTCACGGAGGACGCGCCTGCTGCGGACGACGCGAGCGCGACGGATGAGCCCGCGCCGGCTGGCGAGACGGTGGCCGGCTAGTTGCCCCGGCGCGCGCCATGAGCCTGACCCGCCTGTTGTTGGCGCGCGTCGCCTATCTGCAGGGCAGTCTGCACCGGGCCTTCGGCAACCGCACCGGCTTCCGCCGCGAGCACGAGAACGCCGCGCGCTGCTTCACGCGAGCCTATCGGCTCGACCCCTTGTTGCGGGCAGCCTTGTTGGACCGTGGCATTCTTTTCTGGCGCGAGATGGATCGCCTGCCCGAGGCCCTGGCCGACTTCGATACGCTGCTCGCCGCGGATCCGGCCTATAGCCCGGCGCTCCTTAACCGGGGGCTGGCCTACCACGCGGCGGGCCGGTTCCCGGAGGCCCTGGCGGACCTGGAGGCGTTCCTGGCGCGCGCCGACGAGAGTGCGCTCGCCGGCGAGCCGGTCGAGGCGGTCTACCTGGATGCCGCCCGGCGCATCGCGACGGAGTTGCGGGACATGGTCTGAAGGGGGTGCCGGCAGGGCGCTGCTTAGGGGGAGCGGGCGTCGGCCAGAGAGAGGAGTTCCGCCTCGCTGGTGATGCCGGCAACCGCGTCCAGAAAGTCACGCAACGAGCCGGACCCGGCGCGTAGCGCCGTCAGGGCCGGCCCGATCGGATCGTCGCCCGTCGCCCCTGGGGCGTCCGCATAGGCGCCCCGAAAGGCGAAGAACGCCTGGTTGATCTTACGGATGCCGTATCCTTCGGCCACGATCAACAGACGCCGCTCTTCCATGTATGCCTCGGCCTCTTCGATACGGCCCTCAGCCAGCAGCCGATCTACCGTCACCCGGGTCTCGGCCAACGCGGCGCGCAGATCGAACGGCGGCGGCTCAGCCGCCTCCCCGGGGGACCCTGTAGCCGGGGCCGACCGCGCCGGCGGGGGTCGCAAGAGCTCCGGGTAGTAGCGGGCCACCACCTTCGGCCCAATCTCGTTGCCCACGATGGACGCCACCGTCTCGTTGATGGTCCTCAAGCCGGGGGTGGCGTAGTAGCGAATGCCGAGCGGGTGAAGCGTCAGCCAGTGGTGGGCCCACTCGTGGGCGATGGTGTTGGCCACGGTGTTGATATCACTCAGCTCGAGGAGCATGGCCGGGTAGAGCCCGACCCCCACGATGCTTTCCACCAGCGCGGAGCGGTCGAGTGTGCGCGCCACGCTGTCTTCCAGCGCTTCCTGCTCGGGCACCGGCAGGCCCGGCGTCAGCGACAGGCTGTAGATCTGCCGGATCTCCTCGCGTGGCGAGACGACCAGGAGCCGGGGCAGGGGAGACATGCGCATTTTCACCGGGGGCCAGGCAGTCCCGAGCACCCCG
>JBFGLK010000006.1:0-16994 GCA_041576195.1 Promineifilaceae bacterium (SeqCode) | reverse complement strand
TCCATCCAGGATGCGGAGGCCGCTGCGGTAGTTCGCCTCAAAGACGTACCCCTCATGCGTGTAGAGGTTGTGGTCGATGGCCGGCGTGGACAGGTCCTGGAAGCCGACGAGCACCGGCTGGTCGAGATCGGTGACGTCGAAGACGCGCGTGCGGGTGTTGTGGCCGAATGCCGTTTCGTCCAGCTCGTCGTCGATCAGGAAGAAGTGATGATCTTCCGTCAACCAACCCTGGTGGGTGTAGGCGCTGCCAGTGTAGCCAGTGCGGGAGAGCTGAGCGGGCGCCGCCTTGTTGGTCACGTCGACGATGGTCAGCGTATCCTCGTTGGCATTGAAGCAGACTTCTTTGCCCTGATGATCCGGGTCGGGCCCGATATAGTTGACGCACTGAGCGTCATGCGTATAGCCATCGGCACTGAAGCAGCCGGCGTTCGTCGGGCTCGTCGGGTTCTGGATATTGACCATGGCCAGCCCACCGGAGCAGGCGTTGGCCCCGACACCATAGGCAAAGCCGGAGTCTTCATTGATCACCACGTTGTGGGCGCTGCCGAAGCCGGCGTAGTGGGCGGTCTCCGCGAACTGCACGGGTGGGGAGACCACATCGCGCAACTGGCTCAGGTCGAAGACCTGCATGCCGTGGTTGCTCGCCTCGCTGACGACAAAGGCGTGATCCGCATATACCTTGATGTCCCGCCACGTGGAGTTGCTCGTGTGTGGCGGCAGGTTCCCGACATAGATAGGGTTCTCCGGATCGCTGATGTCCACGAACGAGGTACCGCTTGTTCGGCCCATGATGGCGTACTCCACGCCGGTTACCGGATCTGTCCAGCCCCAGACGTCGTTGCCGCTGCCGCCGCCGATTGAGGACAGGGGCATGAAGGCCAGCAGGTCGACGTTGTTACACGGATAGACGCCGGCGAAGCCGCCGACACATGGCGTGGCGCTCAATGGCTCCGCGCGTTCTGGCGGCTGGTAGTCCTGGAGGAACCGCGCCTGGTAGGGCGTGCGCGCGGGACCGGCCGCCTCTGGCTTGACCTCTTGCGCGGCCGTCGGCGTGGTGGCGCCCACGAAAGCAACCAGCGCCGCGAAGAGCGCCAGGAGTGCAAGTAGCTGGCGCGGTCGAGTTGGGCGAACAAACATAGGAATCCTCCTCATGAGATGGCGCGGACCCGGCTCTCGGGTATCGCCATGCGGATGTCGGGACACTGCCGGACAGAGACGAGTCAGCGGATCACCCGGGCTGTGGCCGGTGTGGCAGACTATGGCTCGAGCACGGCGGCGGCGCGCAGCTCGCTGCGCTTGAGCCGACCCAGGACGTCGTTGGCGTCTTCCAGCCTGAAGCGCTCGATCTCCGGACAGATGTCCGCCAGAGACGCCAGGGCCAGAAACTCCTGCGCGTCTTGCCGGGTATAGTTGGTCACCGAGCGAATCAAGCGCTCCTCGTACAGGAGCCGGTAGTCGAGTTCCGGGATTGGGCTCATGTGGATCGCGTTGATTGCGAGCGTGCCGCCTGGGCGCAGATGGCGCAGCGCCATCGGCACGAGCCAGCCGGCCGGAGCGAATAGAATGGCGGCATCGAGCTTGAATGGTCCTTCAGCCTCGGCGCCTCCGGCAAAGGCGGCGCCGAGCCGCCGGGCCAGGGCGCGGTGCGCCTCGCTGCGGGTGAAGACGAAGACCTCGCAAGATCGGTGGCGCGCCAGCTGGAGCACCAGGTGGGCGCTGGCGCCGAAGCCATAGAGGCCAAGGCGCCCGCCGGGGCTGATGCCGCACAGGCACAGGGCACGATAGCCGACGATGCCGGCACACATCATGGGCGCCGCTTCGGCATCGGTCAGGCGGTGGGGCAGCGGGAACGCGAATCCCGCCGGGACGACCATATACTCCGCATAGCCCCCGTCGACATCACGGCCCGTGAAGCGGGCCGTCTCGCAAAGGTTCTCACGCCCGTGCCGGCAGGTCGAGCAGACGCCGCACGTCTCGTGGAGCCAGCCCACGCCGACCCGATCGCCAAGCGCGTGGCCCGTCGCGCCCGGGCCGAGGGCGTCGACGGTCCCGACCACCTGGTGGCCGGGTACAATGGGCAAAGCGGACAGGGGTAACTCCCCCTCTACGACATGCAAATCCGTGTGGCACACGCCGCACGCGGTCACGCGGACGCGGATCTGACCGGCACCGGGCCGGGGTAGTGGCCTTGCGGCTGGCGTTAGCGGGGCGGCGCCAATCGGCATAGGCTGGCGCAGCTCCATTTCGCGCATCGTGCGTGGGGTGGGACGAACACGGCCTGGCAGGGAAGGCAATGATGAAGGTAGCCGGCAACCGGCCACAACGGCACTCAAGCTTGCCTAACTATAGCAGAGCCACCCCAGGGCGCCCAAGTTTGGTCACAGCGATACGGCGGCGGTTGAATCTCGCCTGAAGCGGGCTATACTCGCGGAATCAGCGCCCCTGGCAGCCGGTGCCTGCTGGGTGGCTTGTTCAATGCCCTGGGCCGATCACGACAGGAGGCAGCTGAGGTAGCCCATGAACGTGTCAACTGAGGAGCGTGATGGCATCCTGATCGCCCACATCCGGGGCGATGTCGATAGCCGAACCAGCAGCGCGCTGCGCGAACAGCTCATGCCCCTTGTCAGGCCGGATGCCCGCATTGTGCTCGACATGAGTGAGGTCACGTTCTTGTCTAGCGCCGGCCTGCGAACGCTGCTTCTCCTTTACCGGCAGATCACGCAGACGCACGGACAGGTGGTCCTGGCCGGGCTGTCGCCGGTCATTCGGGACACGATGGCCGTCACCGGCTTCCTCGACTTCTTCGCCGATTACCCCGTTCTGGAGGAGGGCCTGGAGGCGCTGCGCCGCTAGTTTCGCCCCATAGCCTGCCATGCACCAACGCATTGACATCTACCCGACCCATCACCACGGCGACTTCCTCTTGCGATCCGGGCGACCCTATCCCTTTGGGGCTTCTTTCGTCCCCGGTGGGGTCAACTTCGCCATCTTCTCCCGCCATGCGACGGCCTGTACGCTTGTGCTCTATCGCTCAGGTGAGCCAGACCTCCTGGCAGAGATCCCATTCCCGACAGAGTTTCGGATCGGCAATGTTTTCGCCATGGTGGTCTTTGGTCTCGACTATGAGAATGTGGAGTATGGCTATCGGCTGGAGGGCCCATTTCGACCTCACGCGGGTCACCATTTCGACCCGGATCGCATCGTGGTCGACCCCTACGCCCGGGCGTTGAGCGGTGGTGACTCCTGGGCCCAGCGCACGTACCCGGACAGCATCAATCCGCATCGGGGTCGGCTCGTCTACGACGATTTCGACTGGCTGGCCGATCGGCCATTGGAGCATTCGATCGAGGATCTGGTCATTTACGAGATGCATGTGCGGGGTTTCACCCGCCATGCCTCGTCGGGCGTCCGGTTTCCCGGCACGTATGCCGGCATTCGCGAGAAGATACCTTATCTCAAGGAGTTGGGCATCAACGCCGTCGAGCTCATGCCGGTCATGGAGTTTGACGAGCTGGACAACACGCGCGTAAACCCGCTCAGCGGCGACCGGCTGTACGACTACTGGGGCTACAACCCGATCGCCTTTTTTGCTCCCAAGGCGGGCTACGCCGCTACCGGCCACCTCGGCATGCAGGCCGACGAGCTCAAGGCGCTGGTCAAGGACCTGCACCGCCACGGCATCGAGGTCCTGCTCGACGTGGTCTTTAACCACACCGGGGAGGGCAACGAGGAAGGACGGACCATCTCCTTTCGCGGCATCGACAACAAGACCTACTATATGCTCAAACCAGATGGGGGGTATTACAATTTCAGCGGCTGTGGCAATACGCTGAACTGCAACAATCCAGTCGTGCGTAACATGGTTCTCGACTGCCTGCGCTACTGGGTGGCCGAATTCCACATCGACGGCTTCCGCTTCGACCTGGCCTCCATCATGGGCCGTGACTCGCGCGGACAGCCGCTCATCAATCCGCCCCTACTGGAGGCCCTGGCTCACGACCCGGTGCTGGGCAGGACCAAGCTAATCGCCGAGGCCTGGGATGCCGGCGGCCTTTATCAGGTCGGCAGCTTCCCGAGTTACGGCCGTTGGGCGGAGTGGAACGGCCAATACCGCGATACACTTCGCCGCTGGCTCAAGGGGGACATGGGCCAGGTTCAGGCGATGGCCCTGCGCATCATGGGCTCGCCCGATCTCTACCCGGAGCGCGGCCCCGCGGCGTCCATCAACTTCATCACGTGCCACGACGGATTCACGCTCACAGACCTCTTTTCATATAATGAGAAACACAACGAGGCGAACGGCGAGGGCAATCGGGACGGGCACGACGCGAACTTCAGCTGGAATTGTGGTTGGGAGGGGGAGACGGCCAGCGCGTCTATCCTGGCTCTGCGGCGCCGGATGATGAAGAACGCCATCCTCATCCTGATGGTCAGTCAGGGCGTGCCACTGATCTCGATGGGCGACGAACTGGCACACACCGCCGGTGGCAACAACAACACCTACTGCCACGACAATGAGCTCAACTGGCTGGACTGGAGCCGCCGCGAGAGCCAGGCGGAGATCTTCCGCTTCTTCCGCCTGGCCATCGCCAGGCGCGGTACCCACGCGATGTTGCGGCAACGGCACCATCTGCGCCAGCGAGAGTTCGTGGACGGCGGCTATCCGGACATCTCCTGGCACGGCGTCCAGGCCTGGCAGCCCGACTGGTCCCATCATGCCCGCACTCTGGCCTTCATGTTAGCCGGCCAGAACGGCGGGGAGTCCCGGCAGGCCAATACCTTCATCTATGTGGCCATGAACATGCACTGGGATCCGCATCGCTTTGAGCTGCCGCGCTTGCCGGCACGCCAGCATTGGCACCTGGTTGCGGACACGCACCTCGATTCGCCGGAGGATATCCATGAGCCGGGCGAGGAGCCCCTCCTCCGTCACCAGAAACAGTTCCAGGTCGGCCCAAGATCGGTTATCATGTTGATAGGCCGTTAGAATCCCCTGCCTCTTGCCAGGCGCGGTATCGGCTGCGCCGCAGGAGGAATCGACAAAGGACATCAGAAGGCAAGCGCCCATCGTGAAACCCCTGGTAGTGACCGGCGATCTGGATGCCCTGCCGCTGCTCGCCGACTTCGTGGCGGAGGCGGCGCGCACGGCCGGGCTGGAATCGTGCGTTGCCTATCGCCTGCGTCTGGCCGTCAATGAGATCGCCGCCAACATCATCGAGCACGGCTTCCGGGCCCGTGACACGCGCGGCGAGATTAGCATCTCCGCCATACTTCAAGCTGATCGGCTGGTGATTCTCCTGGAAGACGACAGCCAACCGTTTGACCCGGTTGCGGCGCCGGAGCCGGATGTGACGCTACCGCCGGAGCAGCGCCCGGACCGTGGACTCGGCATCTTCCTCGCCCGCAAGTCCGTCGATCAAGTCAAGTATGAGCGGCACGCGGTGCGTAATCGCACGGTGTTCGTCGTCGATCGCGACGCCGATTGTGCGGACGTCTCCCCATGACATTCGCGTCCGTCCACGTCGTCGTCCTTGACCAACAACCCGAGCGCGCCGCGAAGGTTGCCGCGGCGCTGCAGGAGTCCGGCGAAGCATATGGCGTGGCCATTACCACCAATCGTGCCGACGTCTTTGGTGGATTGCGGGGCGCTCCCTATGATCTGGTGCTGGCCGAGGTGTCTATGGCCGCCGCGGACGATTTCGCCGTGCTGCGTGATATGCCCCGCATCGGCCTCCTTCAACCGCCGGTCATTGTCTACGGCGCCGCGAGTGTGGGCCAGCTGCTGCTCGACTGTCTGGCTCATGGCGCTGCCGACTACCTGATGGACCCCATTGCGCCCGGCCTGATTCGTGCACGCGTACGGAGCGTGCTGGATCGCCAGCAGCTGGAGGAGCAGGTCCTCGCGCCCATGCAGGGATATGAAGACATGAAGAAGCTGGCGGACGATTTGCGCGAGCACGTCCTGCCGCTGGGCATCTCGCTGGCCGCCGTCGCGGATCGCGGCGAGTTGCTTCGCCAGATCGTGGATCACGCCCTTCAGCTCAGCCGGGCAGACGGAGGCATACTCTATCTGGCGCAAGACGGCCGGCGCCTCGTGCCTATCGCCGGGCGCATAACATCTCTGAAGCGCGCGTTCAACGGCGCGTTACTCCCGGACGTACTGTTAGAGCCGGTGCCTCTGGGCGATCCGGGCGTGGAATACTCCGCGGGAGAGGAGCTGGTGGCGCACGTTGCCTGGACCGGCCGCACGCTTAATCTGGCCCACCTGGGTCGCCAGGGCCGCTATGCCTCGGCTGCCGTGCGCCATTTGGAGCTGACTCTTGGCTACGAGGTCGAGTCCTGTTTGGCGCTGCCCATTCGCAATCTACGGGTCGAGGCGGTCTTGCTCCTCTTCAACGCGCGCAGCCAGGACGATGGGCGGACGATGCCGTTCAGCCACTACGACGAACTGGTACTGGAGTCGTTGGCCTCCCAATCGGCGGTCGTGTTGCATAACCAGGCGCTGCGGAAACAACAGGATGCCTGGCGGCGCTATGAGCAAGAGCTCGAGATGGGACGGGAGATCCAGGCCGGTTTCTTCCCCACGGCCATTCCCCAGCCCGAAGGGTGGGAGCTCGCCGCCTATTTTCAGTCGGCGCGCGAAGTGGCTGGCGACTTCTACGACGTCTTCGAGCTGCCGGGAGAGCGCCTGGGGATATTCGTGGCGGACGTCTGCGACAAGGGCGTGGTGGCCGCCCTCTACATGGCCCTGGTGCGTAGCCTGCTACGCGCCTTCGCCATGCAGCACTACTACCTGACGGAGAGGCAACCCCAGCTGGCGCCCAGCCGCGCCGTCGCCGCGGCCCAGGACATGGCCGCCATGCTGGACACCGTGCGGCTGACGAATCGCTATATCGGGCTACATCATCGCGACGCTCACATGTTTGTCACGTTATTCTTCGGCGTCCTCGAAGTGGGCTCCGGTCGTCTCCTCTATGTCAACGCCGGACACAATCCGCCGGTGGTCTTTGACGCCACGGGCGTCCTCCACCGGCTGGCGCCCACAGGGCCCGCCATCGGCCTCATGTTGGATGCGCGGTATGGGCTCAAGGAAGTGGCCCTGCGGCCGGGCGACACCCTGCTGGCCTTCACCGACGGCGTGATCGAAACGCGGGATACCGAGTGGAGCCAGTTTGGAGAGCAGCGGCTGCTGGCGCTTCTCCGGGACGCCGGCACGCGCCCGGCCACGCTACTGGAACGGATCCGGACCGCACTGGAACAGCACAATGCCGGCACCGAGCTGCCCGATGACGTAACGCTCGTCGCCTTGCAGCGCCTCAAGCACAGTAGCTGAGGGCAACGTCCGCCAGGACGCCGGCCAGCTGCGCGACGGACGCCAGCTCTACCCACTCCTCATCGCTATGCAGGCCATCGCCCCGTGGGCCAATGAGCACGGTGTCGATGCCGGCGGCAGCCAGCAGTGCCGCATCAGTCCAGAAAGTCTGTCCCGTGTGCTCTGGCGTGGCGTCGAGCGCGCGCGTCAGCGCCGCATCGGCGGCCACCGCCAGCGGCGTGTCGGCCGGGGTCTCAAACGGCGCCCGGACGAAATCGACGCGACATGTGGCCCGAAAGGTGGGATCAGCCGCCCTCAGCTTGTCCAGGATCGACTCGATCTCGGCGGTCGCCGCTTCGACCGTTTCTCCAGGTAGCGTCCGGCGCTCGACGCGCAGCCGGCACGTTGCCGCATAGACGCTCGGCGCGCTGCCGCCCGCAATGGTCGCGGCGTGCAGCGAGGGCGGCCCGGCCAGCTCGTGCGGCGGACGCTCGCGCAACGCCACCTCCAGAGCCTCAAGTCCTGCCAGGAAGCGTCCCATGCGCATGATGGCGTCGACGCCCTCAGCATAGCGGCTGCCGTGTGCTGCCCGTCCCACCGTCTCCACGTCGAACCAGATGAAGCCCCGGTGGGCGCGGGAAAGCGTCATCTCCGTCGGCTCCGCTACGATGGCGCCGTCGGTGCGCACGTGGCGGAGCAAGGCCTCCGTGCCCAGGCTCGCGACCTCCTCGTCGCAAACGGCGGCCAACACCAGGTCGCCGCGCATCGTCGCGCCCGCTTCCCGTAGCGAACTGACCGCGCCGAGCATCGCAGCCAGGCTACCTTTCATGTCCTGCGCGCCACGCCCATAGAGTCGACCGTGGCGCACCGTGGCGGCGAATGGCGCCGCCATGCCGGCAACGCCCACCGTGTCCATATGGCCGTTTAACATCAGCGAGCGCCCGCCGCCCCGGCCCCGAAGTCGCCCGACCACGTTGGGCCGGCCGGGCGCCGCCTCGTGCATGGTCACCTCCAGGCCCAACTCAGCCATCTCCCGGCCAAGATGCGCTGCCAGCGCCGCCTCGCCTGGGCCGCCAGACGGAAGCGAGGGGTTGACGGAGTCAATCCCCACCAGCTCGGCGAGGACGCGTTGCACAAAGCCGGCGTCGACGCGGCCGGTCAGGTGGCTCATGCCCGGTGCCCATCGTCCAGGCGCACCGGTCGCCCGGACCGCGCCGCCTCATACAGCGCCAACATCGTGCGTACGTGGTCCCGGGTCTCCGCCAACGTCAGGTACGGCTCGGCGCCGTCCAGGATGGCGGCGTGCATGTCCTCTACTTCGCCGGCGTATAGGTACATGGTGGGCACAGCCAGTCGCTCCGGCTCGCCGCTCTCAGGGTGGAACCACAGTTCGCCGTCGGTCTCCATGGCGACGAAGGGCCGGTTGAGCGTCAGTCGACCGGCCGTGCCGACGACTTCGAAGTGCGTGTAGATCGGCGTCCGGAACGAGGAAGTGATCTGAGCGAAGCGGTCGCCCGCATAGCGCATCTGGCCGACAAAGACCTCGTCAACGCCTGTGTCGCCGAGCCACTGAAAGGCGGTCACCTCGAGCGGCGGGCCCTCCATGACGAACTGGGCGAAACTCATCGGGTAAATGCCGACGTCCCAAAGGCAGCCGCCGCCCCACTCCGGCACCAGGCGGATGTTATTGCGGTTCGCCGTAGCGAAGTTGAAAGCTCCGCGCGCGACAGTCACCTGGCCGAGTCGGCCTTCGCGCACCCACTCGCCCACGATCTTGGTTTGCGGGTGGTGCCGATACATGAACGCCTCGGCGAGCACGCGTCCGTGAGTCGTCGCCGTGCCGATCATCCGGTCCACTTCTGCCAGCGTGAGGGCAAACGGCTTCTCACAAAGAACGTGGACGCCGGCCTCGAGCGCCTTCACACTCCACTCCGCGTGCAAGTGATTGGGCAGGCTGATATAGACGGCATCCACGGCGCCACTGTCCAGCATCGCCTGGTAGGAGCCGAAAGCCCGAGGAATCCCCCATTCGCGGGCATAGGCCTCGGCGCGCTCCCGTTCGCGACTGGCCACGGCACTTAGCTCGCCGCGCGCCGACGCGCGAATTGCCGGGATGACGCGCCGATTGATGTTGGCGGTCGAGATAAGGCCCCATCTCACTTCACTGCCCATAGGTCCTTCCTCCTCACTACGTGCGGGCCGCCCCCGCTCGCTTGCCTTCCGGCGACGGTCGTCCGCAGCATTTTACACCAGCGGCGCGGTCTGCTACCATTGCCCCAGGAACGAAGTCGCCGAGGGAGTGAGCATGGGGATCTTGCGTGTTCTGGCCGGATTGGCGCTTCTGGCGTTGGGGCGAAAGCTCTACTGGCTATTCGTCGCGGCGATCGGCTTCGTGGCCGCCATGTCGCTGGCCAACCAGCTCATGCCCGACGTGGCGACGTGGGTGGCGCTTCTGATCGGGGTGGGCGCAGGCCTACTGGGTGCCTGGCTGGCCCGGGTCCTCCAGCGGCTGGCCATCGGCCTGGCGGGCACCGTCGGCGGGGCAGTCTTTCTGCCGGATCTGATGGTGCTCCTGGGCCTGGACCTGGCCGTTCCCGACTGGCTCGTCTATCTGGTGGGGGCCATCGCTGGCGCCCTGCTCGTCTCGTTCCTCTTCGACTGGGCGCTGATCATCCTTTCCTCAACGGTCGGCGCCATCGTCATCGTCCAGGTGCTGGCCTTCCAGCGGCCGCTGGCGGGCGTAGTTGTGCTCGTCATCGCCGGCGCCGGTATCCTCACGCAGGTCCGGCTCTGGCGAAACGAGCGCTGATTAACCGCATGAAAGCGTGGTTGACCGCGTATCGGGTCGGCATTGTGGCGCAGCTCCTTGGGCTGTTGGGGGCGGTCTTTGTCCTGGCCTTGATGCTCGAGTGGCTGGCGGCCGGCACAGCCCTCTTCGGCGGGCTGGCGACCCTCTTGATCGGCGGCACGCTCTGGCGCCTTCGTGACCGGCTACCGTAATCCCTGAATAGCGCCACGAGCGGTAGTCGGAGATCGTTCCACCGTGGCGTTCCCCAGCGGGATCCAGGGCGCTTCTGCCGCCAAACCCTCGTCTCGAATCGGCACCGGCTGACCGGTGAACGCGTCGTAGAGGCGGAGCAGTGCGCCCACCGACTGCCCCGGCGTGGCAGTCGCCGCCACCTGGAGTCGGTGCGGATCGCGGACGGCGGACCCGCGCACCCACTTGAGCGTCGGGATGGCGCCCAATGCCGGCACCCCGTCGTCCAGGTCCCACCAGTCCCAACGGACCCCATCCGCTTCGTAGCCGACCAGCCGCAGGGACACGACCAGGTCGCGGGAGACCGCCCTCGCACTCGTGAAGCGCGGCGCCAGGACGAGCGTCTCGCCCGGCGCGAATGGGCCGCGTCCGGCCAGCGTGCCGCCTCGCCAGATAATGTCCCTGCCCAGCGGCACATAATGTTCGTCCGCCGGCGGCCCCAGCTCGATCGGCGCCAGGCCGCCCCACGGCCCGAAAGCGGGTGGCAACCCCAGGTCACTCAGCCAGACGTTGTCCCGCACTTCGGTCTGGTAGCCCAACTCGGTTTGCCAATGTAGATAGAGCCGGGTTCGACCCGGGATCGTGGTATCCCAGTCGTAGCCGATCAGCCGCAGCAGCGGCCGGCCGCTCGGCAGGGTGCGATAGACGCGATGCCCGGTAAGCGGCGCCAGCGTGGCCGGCTCAAGCGCGATCTCGGCGACCGTCGTGCGTGGCGCGGCCCCGCCGGCAACGCCGAGGGTGACCATGGCCGGGCCCGGCGCGGCGCCAGGCCGGGGGGTGAGCACAAACCGCGACAGCTGGAGCCCTTGGCCGGCATTGACTGGTGGCAGGTCGGCCTGCGCCAAAAGCGCGCCGTCGGGAGCGATCAAATGGGCGTAGAGGCCGGGCGCCCCGCTACCGGTACGCGCGACCTCCCAGGCCACTGTGGCCACGACGGCGCCGTCCAGCGGGACGGCCGCCGCGTCGAGCTGAACGCCATGCCAACGCACGCCGTCCTGCTCTAGAGCGAGCGTCTGGAAACCGGCTGGCGGCGCCTCCCGCGCGTGCTGGCGGAACCAGAATGCTTCGCCAAGCGGCTCGGGTGCCGGCAGCCCGGCGTAGGCGTCGGCGTCGAACCAGGTGGCCACCACCTCGCGCCCGGCGTCTAGCTCGGCGGCGATGGCGGCGGCCCAAGTCTGGGCGTACGGCTCGCCCTCGGGGGCGATATAACGTATGGTGAGGTCGGGTCGGGCGCCATCGACCTCTTGCCGGTACCAGAGTGGCGTGACCCAGTGCCAGTTGGCCAGGACGGTCGCATCGGGCGGCGCCTCCTCCAGGATGCGATTCGTGTAGCCATAAACGTCGCCAGTCGGATCGACACCCCAGAGCGATGGGCCACGCGTCCAGGCGGCCGTCAGGACTGCTACCAGCAAGCCCGTGGCCAGCAACGTAGCGAGCGGCCGGCGCCAGGAAGGCGGGACCGGCTGCACCAAGAACGCCGGCGCCGCGCCAATCAAGAGCGCTGCCGGCACGTAGGCGGGCATCAGGTACTCCGTCGACTGCGGCGCGCGATAGGTCGCCGTGATTAGCGCGGGCAGGGCCACGCTGACCGCCAGCGCCAGCGACAGCGCCAGGCCCCGCCGCCTCCAGAGCAGGGGAACCAGCGCCAGGGCGCCGAGCGCCAGCGGCCAGGCTCCGAACTGCAGGACAAAGATGTCGGCCATGACGCCAAGGCGGTGAGCGAGGATGTCGATCTCCGTGAAGTAGAACAGATCGCCGGCAAAACCGCGCGCCAATACGTGCCGCCAGAAGCCGGACCAGGTCCCCAGGTCGGGCGGCGCGCCCCAAGCGCCGGCTGCCGCCCGCCAGGGCAGATACAGGAGGGGTACGACGCCGCACAGGGCCGCGAAGGTCAACGCCAGCTTGCGCCGTCCGGATAGGCGCCACGGCCGGGCCCGCCAGGTTGCGGCCAGGGCCCAGGCGATCGCCGGAAAGGCCAGGGACGGGTGGTGGGTGACGCCCAGGCTGAGGCTGATGACGAACAGGGCAAGAGCCGGCCACGACGGCGGCTCGCGCCACAGTCTGACGAGCGCCAGCACGGCGGCAGCGGCGAAGAAGGCGGTCAGGCTGCGGATGTTCGCCACGCCGGCCTGGGTCCAGAAGGTGGTCGCCGTGCCCAGCGCGATGCCGGCGACCCAGCCGGCCGGTCGCCAGCCCGCCAGGCGCGTGGTCGCGGCTGCAGTCAACCCGACGGTGGCCGCCGCGAACAAGGCGGAGAGCAGATTGACGCCCGCGGCCGGGCCCGCGGGCAGCGGCAGCCGGCTGGCCAGATGGGCCAGCATCGTGTAGAGAGGAAATCCCGGTGGGTGCGCCACGCCCAATCGGGTGGCGACAAGTTGCAGCTCGCCGTTGTCCGCCGCGGCGATCCCGCGCGAGGCCGTGGCGATGAAGAGCGCCAGAAACGCGGCCGCCAGGATCAGGCCGTCTCGCCGCGCTTCATTGCCGAGGGGCTCTCCGTCGGGAGCCGGCGGCGGGAGAAGCCGGATTGCGAGTGCTAGCGCGGTAGCAACGGCCGCGAGGATCGCCCAGAGCGGGTCTGGCTCTGGCGCCGCCACATAGCCCAAGAGCATGAGCAGCGGCCAGGTGCTGCCTGCCGGCAGGCGCCTGGCGACCAGCGACACGGCGATCAGCGCGAGCACGGCGCCAGCAATCCCGGGCCAGGCCGTCCACTCGGCCAGCAGCCGCCAGACATAGAGCCCGGCGACTATGGCAGGAAGGATGTGCCCGGTTAGCGCCGGGCTGTTCGGAATGGCGCGGCCCATGTCGGGGATTATACCGAGAATCACCGTGACGGTCGGCGTGCTGCGGCCGGGGCTGTGCTATAATGGCGACCATTGTCGGCTCTGGCTGGAAGCCGGCGGCGAGGCACATGAGAAACCGATTTCACGGAGCGCTCGAGGACTTCAAAAGGGCGCGGCGGCGCGCAGCCCTGCAGGAGATCATGGCCCGCGTCACCGGCCGGCCGCACGAGCTGCTTCCCTACGACACCATTCAACCCCTGGTGAAATCCAGAGAGGTCATCTCGCGAGGTCTGCGCGAGATTCCGCTCGATGCCATTGTCGGCAGCGTAGGCCGTTATGAGGACTTCACGCGGTCCTTTCTGCCACGGGCCAGCAGCGACGCACAACGCTGGGCTAACGTGCGCCTGGCCGTCCATGACATGGCCGGACTGCCGCCGATCGAGGTCTACAAGGTCGGCGAAGTGTACTTCGTCCTTGACGGCAACCATCGCGTTTCGGTGGCCCGAGAGATCGGGGCCGAGTCTATCTCAGCCTACGTCTCGGAAGTGCGCACGCCAGTGCCGGTCTCTCTGGATGACAGCCCCGATGATCTCATTATCAAGGCCCGGCACGCGGAGTTCATGGAACACACGCGTTTGGACGCTCAGAGGCCGGACAGCGACCTGGCCATGACCGCCCCGGGCCAATACCGGGTTCTTGAGGAGGAGATCGAAGCCTGCCGCCGGCAGCTGACAGAGATGCGGGGCGATGACGTGAGCCTGCCGGAGGCGGCCGCGGACTGGTACGATCGGGTCTATCTTCCCGTGCGCCAGATCATCCGCGATCAGGGCGTGCTCCGTGACTTCCCGGGCCGCACGGAGGCCGACCTCTATGTTTGGCTGGTCATTCACCAGGCCGAAGTCGAGGAACACCTGGGCTGGCAGGTCGAGCCTGATGTCCTGGTGCAGGAACTTGCCGAGCAAGAGAGCCCGCGCCGGGCGCGGAAGCTCGCGCGCTTGAGTCGCGCCCTTATCCCGCCGGCCCTCAAGGATGTCTCACGACCCGGCGAGTGGCGCCGGCGCCGAGCGCTCCGGAAGCAGCATCTGTTCGTGGACATCCTCGTGCCGGTAATCAGCCAGGTCACCGACGCCGGTTGGCCGGCATTGGCCCAGGCGCTCGTCGTCGCCAGACGGGAGGCCTCCCATGTGCATGGGCTCCACGTCCTCGAGGACGAGGCCGATGACGCCGCCGCGCCTTTCCAGGCGATGCAGGACGCCTTCGTTCGCCGCTGCGCGGAGGCGGGCGTGCCGGCAGACTTCGCGTTTGGCCGCGGCGATGTGGCGCGCGCCATCGGCCGGCACGGCCGCTGGGCGGACATCGTGGTCATCAACATGGCTTTCCCGCCGTCGACTCAACCATTGGTCCGGCTGGGATCTGGATTTCGCGCCATCCTCCAACGAACCAGTCGTCCGGTTCTGGTTGTGCCCCACGGTCGAACCACCGACCTGCGCTCGGCCCTATTGGCTTATGATGCCAGCAGCAAGGCGGACGAGGCCCTTTACCTGGCCGCCTATCTGGGGCTCAAGTGGCGCTGCCATCTGGACGTTGTCTGCGTCTTTGAGGACGAGGACGCCCTCGGGCGGACGATCGCCAAAGCCGATCGCTACCTGTCGGAGAAGGGGTTGCACGCCGACTTCATTCCGCGGACCGGGGACGTCGGTCAGGCCATCCTTGACACGGCTGTGGACCGCGGCGCCGATCTGATCGTCATGGGCAGCTATAGCGTTGCCCCGGCGCTTGAGCTGGTCATTGGCAGCGCGGTCAATCGCGTGCTGAGCGGCACGGATCGCCCGGTCCTCATCTGCCGCTAGCCACCGATGAATCCGTTTTCCCGCTTCCTGGCCGGTGCCACGCCCGATCCGGCGCTCCGGGAGTTCGTCGTCGCTTGGGACGAGCTGGAAGCACTGGTAATCGCCGTTTATCGTCAGGGGAGCGCCGGCGCGTGGGAGGAGCGCCGATGGCGGCGGATGCGCCCTCGTGTGGTGGAAGCGTATCAGTTCTGGGCCGAATCACTGGCAACCTTCTGGCCGAATGCTCGCGTGGCCGGCGAGCCGGCCAGGGAAGACCCATTCACCGCGCTTCTGGCCGTCGCGAGGGCGGCTGACTTCGCCGGCAACTGGCAGGCCATGCAGACGCTGCCGGCAGCCCGCGAGGCGCTGAACCGACTGTTGATCTCCCGTGGCGAGGACGCACCACATGCCTGATAGCCGGACAAAGTCCGCGGCCTACGGCGGACCGGGCTGGTCGCCGCGACGCACGTCGCTCGAAGAGGAGCTGGGCACCGTCTGGGCGACGTGTGGTCTCCAGGACGAGTGGGGCCGCCTGCGCGCCGTGCTCTTGCATACGCCCGGCCCGGAGTGGGCCTCATTGGATGACGCCAACGCTGTGCAAATGCTTGACCGACCCGATCTGGAGCGCGCCAGGAGCCAGCACCGAGCGCTTCAGGCGACCTACGAGTCGCTGGGCGTGCGCGTCGAGCAGGTCCGGCCGGCGGAAACGCCTTCTCCCAACTTGCTCTTCGTCGCCGATCTCTTCGCCATGACGCCGTCGGGGGTCATCTTGGGGCGCCCGGCATCGACCGTGCGAGCGGGCGAGGAGCGCTGGGTCGCCCGCCGCCTGGCCGATCTGGGCGTGCCGATCCGCCACAGTGTCGGCGCGCGCGGCACATTTGAGGGCGCGGATCTGCTCTGGCTGGAGCGCGACACGGCGCTCCTGGGTCTGGGCCTGAGGACCAATGCCGAAGCGGCGGATCAGCTTGCGTTTCTGGCGGAGACGGTACGGCGCACGGTGCTGCCTGCCGGCACGATGCACCTCATGGGCCAGCTGCGGATCCTCGACCGCGATCTGGCCGTGGTCTGGCCGGGGCGCCTCGCGCCCGAGGCGATAACCATGCTTCGGAATCACGGGTACGAGGTCGCCTTCATCCAGGACGAGACGGAGGCCACGGTCAGGGCGGCGCTGAACGTGGTCACCGTGGGACCCAGGGAGATCGTCATGCCCGCCGGCTGCCCGCGAACGCAACGCTTCTTCGAGAACCTGGGCGTGAAGTGCCACACCGTCGCGATCGACGAGCTGGCGAAAGCCGCGGGTGGGATTGCCTGCATGACGGGCATCTTGCATCGAGAGCCGGGCGCCGCTGCGATCGCTTGACAGCCCTCTGGCCACATGCTATTCTTCTCGCCACTTGAACAGGAAACGACGTCGAATCGGAGAAGTAACCGGCGAAGCGGGTCAACAAGAGAGTCGGCCCCCGGCTGAGAGGCTGACGATCACGCCGCCGGCGAATGGACCGAGGAGTCGCCCGGGTGAGCGGCGCAGAGGCGCCGGGTAGTCCAGGCCGGTTCGCCTCCGTTATCGGGCAGAGGTCTCGTCGCAAGACCGGACCGCAAGAGCGAGGCCGGCGGCTGCCGGCCTAAGCAGGGTGGCACCGCGAGAACGACAACGCTCTCGTCCCTGAAGGGATGAGGGCGTTTTTTTGTTGGTCGCTGGGGCCGGCGAGTGGACCGGGAGAACGTCTGGCCATCATGCGGTCGGCTGCCGGAGAAAGGCGATGCAGCGACCGGGAATCATGCGACACCACGACCACGCGGAGTAGAGCATCATGTCAGACACCGTCTATCGTCCCAACCTCCGGGAGTTTCGGCAGCTGGCGGCCGGCCAGGTTAACCTGATACCGGTCTATCGTGAGTTTGCCGCGGATTTGGAGACGCCGGTATCGGTATACCTAAAGCTGATGGACGAGTTGGGGCCTTCTTTTTTGCTCGAGTCGGTTGAGGGTGGAGAGCAGGTGGGGCGTTACTCTTTTGTGGGCGTGGCTCCAAGAGGT
>JBFGLK010000005.1:0-17297 GCA_041576195.1 Promineifilaceae bacterium (SeqCode) | reverse complement strand
TGCGCCGCTATGCCGAGTCGTTCACGGAGCAGACCGGCGTGCCGGTCTCGTTCACGGTGACGGGCGCCGAGCGCCGGCTGGAGGGCCACCTCGAAGTGACGATATTCCGGGTGGTGCAGGAGCTGCTCAACAACGCGGCCAAACACGCGCAGCCCTCCCAGGTACAGGTACACGTCGACATGGGCGATATCGCCGCCTCGACCGTCGTGGAAGACAATGGGAGCGGCTTCATCGTCGAAGAGGCGTTGGCCGCCAAGGCCGGCGGCACGATCGGCCTGTCCTCCATTCGTGACCGGCTCGAGCTTCTGGGTGGCGAAATCACGATTCAGAGCAGCCTCGGCCAGGGAACCCGGGCCGAGTTCAGCATCCCGATTCCGGAGCCGGCGGCCGCCAATCCTGACTAGCAAGCATCAAGAGCACGGGCCAACTGTAAACTGGTTTACAACTGGTCCCTTTGGGCGATGACCACCATCCTATTGAGAATCGCCTCCGGGCTTCGTATCATACGGGCATCTTGATTGATTCGTTTTGTGCTCGAGCTTCCGCTCGAAATGCCTGAGGAGGTATCAAACATCATGTTGTTCCTACACCGCGAAGAAGGCCAAGGTCTCGTAGAATACGCCCTCGTTCTGGTTCTTGTCGCCGTTGTCGTCATCGCCATTCTGACGCTTCTGGGCCCGCAGATCGGCAACGTCTTCAGCCGGATCACCAGCGGCCTGGCCGGCGCGTAACCGCCCCACCGACGACTTCGTTCGCCAACGGCACGGAGCCCTATCGGCCGATAGGGCTCCGTTTCGTTTATGGAGGGCGAGAGGGACGATCTGGCCCCGGCCGGCCGGTCCTGGGTATTTCGGGGGAGGGCCGCCGTGGCTGGTACTGTTAACCCACCACGGCGCCTTGATTGGCGTTTTCGGGCACGTTACCATGAACTTGCACCGCCACAGGCCGATGCCGGCATCGTGGCGTGGCGGAACAGAAAAGCGACCGGAAGGGCAGATTTCGCAACCGGCGACGAGAGCGAGCGACATGACCGACACCATCAACATCCTGATCGTCGATGACCTGGCGGATACGCGCCTCAACGTGCAAAAACTGCTCCAGTTCGAGGGTGACATGAAGGTCATTGGCCACGCGCGCAACGGCGAGGAAGCCTTGCGCCTGGCGCGCGAGATGCTGCCCGACGTCATCCTGATGGACATCAACATGCCCGGCATGGACGGCATCCAGGCCAGCCGCTCGATCAGCCAGAGCGTGCCGACGGCCCAGATCATCATCATGTCCGTGCAAAGCGACGCCGACTACTTCCGACGCTCCATGCTGGCCGGGGCCCGCGACTTCCTCACCAAGCCATTCAGCAGCGACGAATTGGCCACCGCCGTGCGCCGCGTGCATGAGAACCGCCCCGCTCACCTCACGATGCCCGTAGCCAACCCCAGCGAGCCGGTGGCCGTCACGTCGAAGCCTACGCGCCACAGCGAAGGGCGGATCATCGCCGTCTACAGCCCGAAAGGGGGCAGCGGCTGCACAACGCTCTCCGTCAATCTGGCCGTGGCCATGGCCCGCCAGAAGCACCGCACACTCTTGCTCGACGGCAACTTCCAGTTTGGCGACGCCGCCGTCATGCTCAACGTCAAGGCGTCGACCTCGATCCTGGACCTGCTGGATCGCCTGGACGACCTGGACGCGGACCTGGTCAATAGCGTCGCCGTGACGCACAGCAGCGGCCTCCGCGTCATTCTCGCCCCCCCGCGCCCGGAAATGGCGGAGCTGATCAAGCCGGCCCAATTCGAGCGCCTGCTTAGATTCCTCCGCCAGCAGGTCGACTTCGTCATCGTGGACACAGCTTCCGGACTCAACGAAAACACGCTGACAGCGTTGGACGTGGCGGACCGCATCCTGGTCACCACACATCAGCGGCTGCCCAGCCTGAAGAGCGCCAGCCTGTTCTTCGATTTGACGGCCAACCTGGATTACGACCCCGGCAAGACAAGCCTCGTCGTCAATCGCAGCAACGGCAATCATCAGGTGTCGGTCCGGGACGTAGCCGAGATCCTCAAGCAGCCGGTCATGGCCGCCATCCCGGATGACGAGGCCGCGGCGATCGTGGCGGCCGACCAGGGCTACCCGCTGGTCAGCGGCCCGGCGCAGAAACGCCCCATCGCCCAGGCGCTGCGCGACCTCGCCGACCAACTTGTGTTGATCTGGGAGGCTCCCGAAGAGCCGGTACCAGAACTGGCTGCCGGCCCCAAACTCGGTCGGCTTTTTGGCAGTCGCTAGTCGCTTAATCGGAGAACCCTCATGTCGCTGTTGAACCGGATCGAGCGCAACCAGAAACCCACGGAATCGAAGGACCAGGCGGCCTCTACCCTGCAAGAGCTGCGGGTCAAACGGGCGTCGCCGGTGGTCGCCTCGCGGGATGCCTACGCGGACCTGAAGAACCGCATCCAGCAGAAGCTGATTGCCGAGCTGGATCCCAGCATGGACATCAGCAAGACCGCCGAGGTCCGGGCGACCATCCAGGAAATGTTCGAGACCATGCTGCAGGAAGAGCGCAGCGTGCTCAGCCGCGGCGAGAAGCAGAAGCTTTTCGAGTCGATCGTGGCCGAAATCCTCGGCTTTGGTCCCCTGGAGCAGTTTCTCGGCTCCCCGGACATCGGCGAAATCATGGTCAACGGCCCCAAGAACGTCTACATCGAAAAGGGGGGCAAGATCATCAAGACGCCCGTCGTCTTCGAGAATGACGAGCACCTGATGCGCATCATCGATCGCATCGTGGCGCCGCTGGGACGGCGCATCGACGAGGGCTCGCCCATGGTCGACGCTCGCTTGCCGGACGGCTCCCGCGTCAACGCGGTCATCCCGCCCATCTCGCTGGTCGGCCCGGTGCTGACCATTCGTATCTTTGCCAAGACGCCCCTGACCGTCGACAACCTGATCTCCTACGGCTCCCTCACGGGGGAGGCGGCGGAGTTCCTGCGCGCGTCGGTCATCGCCCGAACCAACATCGTCGTCTCCGGCGGCACCGGCTCCGGCAAGACGACGCTGCTCAACATCCTCTCGTCTTTCATTCCCAACGACGAGCGCATCGTCACGATCGAAAACGCGGCCGAGCTCCAGCTGCGGCAGGACCATGTGGTCACCCTGGAGTCGCGGCCCCCGAACGTGGAAGGGCGAGGCGCCGTGGAGATTCGCGACCTGGTCATCAACTCCCTGCGTATGCGCCCCGATCGCATCGTCGTCGGCGAGTGTCGCGGCGGCGAGGCGCTGGACATGCTCCAGGCCATGAACACCGGCCACGACGGCAGCCTGACCACTGTGCACGCCAACACGCCGCGCGACATGCTTTCCCGCTTGGAGACGATGTGCCTCATGGCGGGCATGGACCTGCCGCATCGGGCCATTCGCGAGCAGATCGCCTCGGCGGTCGACCTGGTCGTGCAGCAGGAGCGTATGCGCGACGGCACGCGCAAGGTCACCTCAATCAGCGAGGTCCAGGGTATGGAGGGCGACGTCGTCACCATGTCTGAGATCTTCCGCTTTGAGCAGACCGGCCTGGAAGATGGCAAGGTGATTGGGCGACTCCGGCCCACCGGTCTGCGTCCCAAGTTCATGTACCGCATTCAGGAAGCGGGCATTATCCTGCCGCCATCCGTGTTCGGCATCGGCGCCCGCGCCCGCTAAAGCGACCCGCGGAGCGGCGAAAAAGGAGCGACCGACCATGTCTCCTATGTTCATCGTCATTCTGGCCGTTGGTGGGCTGATGATCGCCGGCGCCGGCGTCGCCTTGCTCTCCGGTGGCGGCAGCAGCGTCGACAAGCGGCTGCAGGACTACGTCGGCGGTGGCGAGTACGTGATCAGCGAGGCCGAGATGCTGGCCAGCATCGAGGCGCGCATGGGCCTCGGCGACAAGATGGACAAGGCCCTCGTCGGCCGCGGCTTCGCCGACAAGATCAAGGCACGAATCGCCAAGGCCGACCTCAAGCTGCGAGTGAGCGAGTACATCGTCCTCCAATTCGTCTGCGCCATCGGGCTCGCCTTTGCCGCCTACACCATCTTCAACCAGTCCACGCTTCTGGCCATCATTGCCGTGCCTATCGGCCTGCGCATCCCCCGCATCTACACCGGCGTTATGGCCTCGAAGCGGCTGGTCGCCTTCGACAATCAGCTCAGCGATACGCTGAACCTCTGGGTCAACTCGCTGCGCTCTGGCTACAGCGTCATGCAGGGCATGGAGGCGATCGCCACCGAGCTGCCCGCACCCGTCAGCAGCGAGTTCGAGCGCGTGGTACAGGAGGTGCGCCTGGGCCTCAGCATGGGCCAGGCGCTCGACAACATGCTCCGGCGCGTGCCAAGCGAGGACCTGGACCTGGTGATCACGGCCGTCAACATCCAGCGCGAAGTCGGCGGCAATCTGACCGAGGTGCTGGATCGCATCAGCCACACGATCCGCGAGCGCGTGCGCATCAAGGGCGAAATCCGCACGCTCACGGCCCAGGGCCGAATCTCCGGCTGGGCGATCGGCTTCCTGCCCGTTGCGCTGGCCCTCATCCTGTACCGCATTAATCCCAGCTACATCAGCGAGCTCTGGGCGATGGAGAAGCCGTTCGTCATTCCCGGCCTCATCCCCTGCGGCTATCTGGTGCTCGGCCTGGCGGCGATCATGGTCGGCGGCGGTGTCTTTGCCATCCGCAAGATCGTCAACATCGAGGTTTGAGGCTCTGGCGAGAGCGAGAGGTGTGAAATGAACGTGACCATCCTGCTTGTTCTGGGCGTGGTGCTCGTCGGCGTCGTTGTCCTGCTCATGCGCCGGTCGGAGGGCGATCCTCTGCAGGACCGCATCGCGCAATACGCGGAGCGCGAGGAGTTGGCCTCGATCGAAGAGATCGAGCTGTCGATGTCCTTCTCCGACCGCATCCTTGTGCCGATCCTGCGCCGCATGAGCAAGTTCGTCACGCGCTTCGCGCCGCAATCGGTGCTCGAGAGCACGGCGCGTAAGCTGGAGACTGCCGGCAGCCCCCGCAACATGTCCGCCGCCGAATTTTGGGTAGCCACCGGCGTTTGCGCCGTCCTGCTCGCCGGCCTGGCCTTCATGATGATGGTGCGCATGGCCCAGCCCGCGGAGCCAAGCAAGCGCATCCTCTATGCGCTTGGGGCGTTCGCGCTCGGCTTTGTCCTGCCACAGATGTTGCTGCGCTCCAAGATCGACCGCCGCAAGCGCGAGATCATCAAGCGCTTCCCCGACGCGCTGGACCTGATGACCATCTGCGTCGACGCCGGCCTCACTTTCGACGGCGCCATGTCGCAGGTGGCCAATAAGTGGGACGACCCGCTCTCCCGCGAGTTCGCGCGGGTCGTCAGCGAACTGCAGCTCGGCAAGACGCGGCGCCAGTCGTTGCGCGACCTGGGCGACCGCACGGATGTGCCCGACGTGCGCAGCTTCATCGCCTCGATCCTTCAGGCGGAGCAGCTCGGCGTCAGCATCGGCAAGGTGTTGCGCATCCAGTCAGAGCAAATGCGCATCCGTCGCCGTCAGCGCGCCGAGGAGCTGGCCCACCAGGCGCCGGTGAAGATGACCTTCCCGCTGGTCTTCCTCATCTTCCCCACGATTCTCATGGTGCTGCTCGGGCCGGCCGGCTTCCAGCTCATCCGCAGCGACGCGCTCCGCGGGGTGACCGGCTAGGCGCCAAGACGCTCGGCGGGCGCCGCTCCCGCCTTTCGCGAACCGGGCATCGGTGGTATCATCTGCCGGCAGTGGGCATGCCGGCAGTTTTTCTTTCCAGATGCCATATGTGGGCTTCGCGCCGCGGGCGACGGGGGTGAGCCCGTGAGCGGGCCCGGCGCGTGGCTGCGCCGCTCGTGGGCCCAGGTTGCCGCCTGGCTGTGGCCCGCGGCCTGCGCCGGCTGTGGGGGGCCGGATGGGCCCATCTGTCCCATCTGTCGCGCGAATCTTCCCTGGATGATGGGTCCCCTCTGCGGCCGCTGTGGTCGCTCCCTCCATCGCCCGGCGCCGCGCTGCTGGTCTTGCCGGCATGAAGCCGCCGGGCCCGATCAGGTGCGCGCCGCCTTTCGCTACGTCGAGCCCATCTCGTCCATCATCCAGCAGCTCAAATACCGCGGCGCCGGCGCCCTGGCCGCGGCGCTGGCCGACCTCCTGACCGCTCACCCCCCGGCCTGGGAGCGTGCACCAGACCTCATCGTGCCGGTGCCATTGCATCCCCAACGCGAGCGGGAAAGAGGGTATAATCAAGCCATGCTTCTCGGCTCACAAATAGGAGCGCGCTGGCAACTCCCTTTGGCGCCAACGGCCGTCCGGCGCACGCGCTACACCATGCCCCAGGTCAGCCTGGATGGCGCCGCCCGCCAGGAAAACGTTGGCGGTGCCTTTGTCGCCGGTCCAGGCGCCGTAGCGGGCCGGAGCGTTCTCATCGTCGACGACGTGTATACCACCGGGGCGACGCTGGCCGCCGTCACCGAAGCCCTGCGCGCGGCCGGCGCGCCCTGGGTAGCGGGCTACTGCGTTGCCCGTACCGGATGAAGCCACCGGCATCGCCGCCCGTCTTCGGTGAGTGGACGGCACTACCCATGGGCGGCCATGCTTGTCTGGGTAGGAATCGGACGCATTCAAGCGACCAGCCATGCGAATAGGAGAATGTGATGGAACTTGAGATCTACACGCACCAGATGGATCTGACCACGCGCCTGGAGAACTACGTGGCCAAAAAGACCGAACGCCTCGATCGGTACATGCCCAGCCTTACGGAAGTGCGCGTCGACCTCACGGAGCAAAACGCCCGCAACGCCCAGGAGCGCCAGGTGGCGCAAATCACCATCCGTGACAACCGGGGCACCATTCTCCGCGCCGAGGAGCGGAGCAGCGACATGTTCGCGGCCATCGACGCCGTCATCGACAAGATCTACCGCCAGATCAGCCGCTACCGGGGGAAGCAGCGGCGCAAGTGGCGCAGCGCCGGCAACGGCCAGGAAGCCATGGGCGAGCCACTGCCCGTCGAGCTCGAGGAGGAGCCGACCGAGGAGGCACGCACCATCGTGCGCAGCAAGCGCTTCTCCCTGATGCCCATGTCCCCCCAGGAGGCGGTCGACCAGATGCTCCTGCTGGGCCACGACTTCTTCGTCTTCTTCAACGCCGAAGAGGACGCCATCAACGTCGTCTACCGGCGGCGTGACGGCGACTTCGGCCTGCTCCAGCCGGACGTCGGCTAGCGCGGGACGCCAGGCGAGGGCAATCGCGGTGCCCGCGAGCGAATCCTCCGCCATCATCACGGCGCGTGCCAGAGGGCGGTCGTCTCGTGGCGGCGGACGAATCGAGCCAGCGACGACGTAGACCGATTGCCCTCCTTCCTCGTTTTGCGACCTTTCATGCCCGCTTCCATTTCCGCCGTCGTCATGGTCGGACCGGTCGCGTCCGGGCCCGAGCCCGTTCGCTGGGTTGATCTGGCGCGCCGGGCCGCCGCCCACGACGTGGTCGACCAACTGCGCCGGCAGCCCGGCCTGCGGCAGATTCTGGTCGTGTCGCCCGACGCGGAGGCGTTCGCCTCCCCGGGGGTGACGCCCGTCGTCTCGTCGCCGGCGCCTCCCCACGTTGGCCACGAACTGGCCCGTCTGGTACAGGCGCACGCCATCGACCGCCTGCTGTACGTCGGTGGCGGGGCCGGCCCACTGCTCGACGACGACATGCTCGCCGCGCTGATCGCCCGCCTGGCCGGAGCCGAGGCCCTGGTGGCCACCAACAATGTCTACTCCAGCGACTGGGCCGGTGTCGTGCCGGCATCGGCAGTGGTCGCCTGCGCCGACCGCCTGCCCCGGGACAACATGCTCGGTTGGGTCCTCAGCGAGGAGGCCGGTCTGCCGCTGCACGCCGCCCCGCCGGCGGCGGCCACCCGGCTGGACATTGACACCCCGGCCGACCTGCTCGTCCTGCGACTGGTGCCCGGCCTCCAGCCGCACCTGGCGGCCACGCTGGCGGCGCTGCCGCTCAACACCGGCCCTTTGCGGGCAGCGCTCGACATCCTGGCGACCCCGGCACGGCGCGTGTTATTGGCCGGCCGCGTCAGCCCGGAGGCGTGGCAGCGGCTCAACCGCGTCAGTCGTTGTTGGGTGCGCGTCCTGGCCGAGGAGCGAGGCATGGTGGCCAGCGGGCGGGCGGCGCGCGGCGAGGTCTACTCGCTCCTGGCCGACCTGATGGAGCGCGAAGGGCTGGAGGCGTTTTTCGCCCGCCTGCCCGCATGGGCGGATGCGGCCTTTATCGACAGCCGCGTGCTCTGGGCCCACCACGGTTTCGAGCTGGATGCCGGCACGCGCTTCGCCTCGGACCTTGGCCGGGCCGACGAAATCAGCCATCCCTGGGTGGCATCGTTCACCCGGCTGGCGGCGCAGGCGGCCGTACCCGTGATTCTCGGCGGGCATACGTTGCTCGCCGGCGATCTGCTGGCCCTATGTGACCTGGTGCCGGCAGGCGCCCCGGTTGGCCCATAACCCACACGCATTACGCGCGACCTGGAGGGACGCGATGGCCCACATTCTGGTGATTTGCACGGCGAACATCTGCCGCTCGCCCGTCGGCGAGGCGCTCCTGCGCCGCCAGATTGCCTCCGATCCGGAGAGCACCGGCTGGACCGTCGGCTCTGCCGGCACCTGGGCCCTCGACGCGCGACCCGCGTCGCAATTCAGCATGGACGTGATGGCTGCCTGGGGGATGGACATCACGACCCATCGAGCGCGCCTGGTCAACGAGGAGCTCATCGCCGGGGCGGACCTGGTGCTCTGTATGGAGCTCGGCCATGTCGAGGCGCTCCGTGTCGAGTTCCCGAGGCACGCCAATCGCGTCTATCTGCTGAGCGAGATGATCAATCGGCAGTTCACGGTGGCCGATCCCTACGGCGGCTCGCTGGGCGATTACGAGCGCATGGCCGTGGAGGTGGAGCGGCTCATCCAACAGGGCTGGCCGCGGATCAAGGCCCTGGCAGCCGAAAACGCCAGCCGCCGGGATGGCGGGTCCGCGCCGTCGGATTGAGTGGGTTGGTGGTTGGCTCCCGGGCCGCTACCAGCCTTCGATGAACTGGCGCCACTCGCCGTGATGTTCCAGGTGGCCCCCGAAGAGGTAGCTGGCCGAGGCGCTGGGCTCGAAAGGATGGCGGCGCAGGGACATGTTGGCCTGCTCCGGGGTGTGGCCCCCCTTGCGGCGATTGCACGGGCCGCAGGCGGCCACCAGGTTATGCCAGGAGTGGTCCCCGCCCAGGTGGCGCGGCACGACGTGATCGATCGTCAGCATGTTCGTGCGCCGGCCGCAATACTGGCAGGTATAGTTGTCGCGACGCAGGATTTCGCGCTTGGACAGTGAGACGCGCGGCCGTGGGCGCCGGACCATGTAGCCGAGCCGGATGACGGACGGTATCTCGAACTGCCGAGCGCTGGAGTGGAGGTAGCCCCGCCCGTTGAGGATGATCTCGGCCTTGCCCGCCAGTAGCAGTCCAAAAGCGCGCTTGATGCTACAGACGTGTAAGGGCTCGAAGTTCACGTTGAGAATGAGCACCGGCTCATTCAGGTTAATGGACTGTCGCATTTCCGGACAGGAGTATAGCATGGGATTCCGAAGCAAGTCAATCGCGCCTAAGGCGCCATCGGTCGGGTCCACAGCGCCACATCTTCCGGGGGGTGAGGGGTCGACGGCTGTATGTGGCGGGGCGCCGGGGGGCGCGCCATGAACCGCAAGAAGCTCGTCGACTACCTGGATCACTACCTGCGTGTGGCGGAGATCGCCGACTACGGGCCGCAAGGGTTGCAGCTCGAGAGCGACAACGACCGCGTGGAGCGACTGGCCCTGGCCGTGGACGTCGCCCCGCCCATCATCGACGCCGTGGCGGCCTGGGGCGGCGACATGCTGCTGGTACATCACGGCCTGCTCTGGCGCGACGTGCAACCCTTGGCCGGCCCGCTCGGCCGACGGGTGCGGGCGCTGCTGGCGGCCGGCATCAACCTCTCCGCGGCTCACTTGCCACTCGACGCCCACCCCGAGGTGGGCAACAACGCCGAGCTCGCTCGCCGGCTGGGCGTGCCCGTGGCCGGCTGGTGGGCCGAGGTGATGGGCACGCCGCTGGGCGTGATCGGCGACCTGCCGGCAGCCCGCCCCCTTGCCGATTTCGCGGCGCAGGCCCGAGCGGCGATCGGCGGCGAGGTCCGGGTGCTGGCGCACGGCCCGGCGCAGGTGCGCCGCGTCGCCATTTTGTCCGGTGCCGGCGCGGACCTCGCCGGCGAGGCCCGCGCCCAGGGCGCCGACACCTACCTCACGGGCGAGACGTCCCACGCCCACTATTGGGCCGCCGCCGATCACGGCCTGAACGTGCTGTTCGCCGGCCACTACGCCACGGAGACGGTCGGCGTCCAGGCGCTCGGCCGCCATCTGAAGGCGACCTTTGGTCTCGAGTGTCGCTTCTTCGACTTCCCGACCGGTATGTAGTCGGCCGGGCCCGCGCCCGCGCCGGCCGCCGCCCGCCTACATCCCGCCGGGCGGCCCTTCGCCGCCCCGCGCCGTTCGAGTCGCCGCGGGGCCGCGCCAGCAAGGAGGGTACTTTCCCATGGGCCATAAGCGCACGGTCTATGACAATGTGACCGAGCAGTACAACAAGGCTGCCGACCTCATGGGGCTGCAGCCCGACATCCGCTGTATTCTTTCCATGACGACGAACGAGATCGTCGTCAACTTCCCGGTGAAGATGGACGACGGCCACGTCGAGATGTTCACCGGCTATCGCGTGCAGCACAATGCCGCGCTGGGTCCGTACAAGGGAGGCCTGCGCTACCATCCGTCGGTGGAGATCGACGAGGTACGCGCCCTGGCCTCCTGGATGACCTGGAAGACGGCCGTCGCCCACCTGCCGCTGGGCGGGGCCAAGGGGGGTATCCGCCTCGATCCGGCCCTCTACTCGGCCTCCGAGCTGGAGCGAATCACCCGGCGCTTCACTTTTGCCCTGGGCAGCAACATCGGCCCGGAATATGACATTCCCGCGCCAGACGTCAACACCAACGCCCAGATCATGGCCTGGATCCTAGACACCTACCTCTCCATGATGCCGCCGCACGAGCGCCAGGCCAGCGCCCACGTGGTCACCGGCAAGCCCATCGAATCAGGCGGCAGCGAAGGCCGGGATAAGGCCACCGGCCAGGGCGTCGTCTACTGCATCGAGATGTGGGCAGAGGACCATGGGGTTGACTTGAGCCAGGTGACCTACCTCGTCCAGGGGTATGGCAATGTGGGCTCCTGGGCGGCGCGGCTGATGGCTGCCCAGGGGGCCCGGCTGCTGGCCACGGAAGACGCCACCGGGGCGATCGCCAATCCGGCGGGCATCGATGCTGCCGACCTGGCGGCCTACGCGGCCGACCACGGGGGCATCGCCGGCTACCCCGGCGCGACCCCCATCGACCACGAGGCCTTCCTGGCCACCCGGGCCGACATCTTCATCCCCGCCGCCCTGGAGAACCAGATAACGGGCGAGACGGCCCCGCTTCTCGACGTCCGGCTGATTGCCGAGGGGGCGAACGGGCCGACCGACCCGGACGGCGACCGCGTCCTCATCGCCAACGGAGTCGAAATGCTGCCGGACATCCTGTGTAACGCCGGCGGCGTCATCGTCAGCTACTTCGAGTGGCTGCAAAACAAGCGCAGCGAGTTTTGGGATCTGACTGAGGTGGATGCCCGCCTACACAAGATCATGGCGCAGGCATATGCCCGCGTTCGCCAGACGGCATCGCGCTACGAAACTGACTGGCGGACCGCCGCCTACATCGTGGCGCTCAGCCGCCTGGAGCGCACGTACAAGGAACGAGGGATTTTTCCCTAGATTCCGCGACAACGCGACCCCACCTGACGAGGAGGCTTTATGACCCACCACGACCCGGTAGACTGGATCGTCGAGGAGATCGCCGGCTTGAGACAGGCCGGTCTCTACAGCCACATCCGCACCATCGACTCGCCGATGGGCGCCCGCGTGACCATCGACGGGCGCCAGATGCTCAACTTCTGCGCCAATAACTACCTGGGACTGGCAAACCACCCGCGGCTGAAGCAGGCGGCGACGCGGGCCATCGCGGACTTCGGCATCGGACCGGGCGCGGTGCGTTCGATTGCCGGCACGATGTCGCTCCACGTCGCTCTCGAAGAGAAGCTGGCCGCCTTCAAGCGGGCGGAGGCGTGCGTCACCTTCCAGAGCGGCTTCACGGCCAATCTGGCCACCATCCCGGCCCTGGTCGGCCGCGGCGATGTCATCTTCTCCGACCGCCTGAACCACGCCAGCATCATTGACGGCTGCCGCTTGAGCCGGGCCCAGATCGTGGCCTACGAGCACGCGGACGTCGACGACCTTCGGGCACAGATCGCGGCCCACACCGACAGCAATCGCCGCCTCATCGTCACCGACGGCGTCTTCAGCATGGACGGCGACATCGCGCCCCTGGACGCTATCTGCGACGTGGCCAACGAGCACGGCATCATGCTCATGGTCGACGACGCCCACGGCGAGGGCGTGCTGGGGGAGGGCGGCCGCGGCATCGTGGACCAGTTCGGCCTGCACGGGCGCGTGGACGTCGAGGTGGGCACACTGAGCAAGGCGTTCGGCGTCGTCGGCGGCATGGTTGCCGGCAAGCGACCCATCGTCGAGTGGCTGCGCCAGCGCGGCCGCCCGTTCATCTTCTCCAGCGCCATGACCGTCCCGGACGTGGCCGCCTGCATCGAGGCGGTGGACGTCCTGACAGAGTCGACGGAGCTCGTCGACCGGCTCTGGGCCAACACCGCCCGCTTCAAGCAGGGCATGCGCGACCTCGGCTTCGACATCGGCCAGTCGACGACGCCGATCGTGCCGGTCATGCTGGGCGAGGCGCCCCTGGCGCAGGCGTTCAGTCGCCGCCTGTTTGAGGAGGGGGTGTTCGCGATGGCCATCGGCTACCCGACGGTACCCCAGGGCAAGGCCCGCATCCGGGTCATGAACTCCGCCGCCCACACGCCCGCCGACCTGGAGCAAGGGCTGGATCTGTTTGGCCGCGTCGGCCGTGAGCTCGGCGTCATCGCCTGATTCGCGGCCACTTCCCGGCTGACGCCACGGCCCCGCTCACCCGAGCGGGGCCGTCTCACTGCCTGCGCAGTCCTTGTCGGGCTTGCTCAGGCCAGGTCGAACCCCTGGCCCAGGCTGGGCACCGTCACGCGAGGCAGGCCTGCCTCCCGCCGCAGCGTCGCGGCGAACGCTTCAGACACGGCTTCGTCGCCGTGCACCACAAAAGTGTGGCGCGGCGCCCGGACAAAGGCGCCGGCCCAGTCCAATAGCTCGCTTCGGTCGGCGTGCGCGCTGAAGCCATCGATCTGTCGCACCCGCGCCCGGACGCTGAACTCGTCCCCCAGGATTCGCACGCGTTTCTCCCCCTCCAACAACCGGCGCCCCAGGGTGTGCGGCGCCTGCCAGCCGACGATCAGGATGGTGCTGCGGGGGTCCTCGACGTTGTGGATCAGGTGGTGCAGAATGCGGCCGGACTCGGCCATCCCGCTGGCGCTGATGATGACCGCCGGCCCTTCCATGACGTTGAGCGCCTTCGATTGCTCGACGGCGCGCGTGTATTGCATCATATCGAAGCCAAACGGATCGTTGTGCCGATCGTCCAGCATGAACTCGAAGAGCTCCTCGTTGTAACCTTCCGGGTGGAGCCGGTAGACGGCGGTGGCGTCGATCGCCAGTGGGCTATCGACGAATACGGGCAGGTCCGCGGGGATGCGCCCGGTCTCGACCAGTTGGTGGAGGCGGTAGACGAGCTCCTGGGTGCGCCCGACCGCGAAGGCGGGCACGATCAGCTTGCCGCCCTGCCGGCAGGTCTCATTGACCAGCCGCTCCAACTCGTCATTGCAGGCGGCGTCCTCCTCGTGTTCGCGATCGCCGTAGGTGCTCTCGACGAGCAGCACATCAGCTTCGGCCACCTTGGTTGGATCGTGCAGCAGGGGGCGGCCCGGCCGGCCCAGATCGCCGCTAAACACGAGGCGCAGGTGGTCCCGCTCTTCCTTGTCCTCGATGTCCAGGACGACGATGGCTGCCCCCAACATGTGCCCGGCGTTGAGAAAGGTCAGCGTCACGCCCGGGGCGATCTGACGCGGCCGGTCGTAACCCAGGCCCACGAAATGCTTGAGCGCCTCGACGGCGTCCTTCATATTGTAGATGGGCTCCAGGGGTGGCTCGCCCTTCCTCGCTCGCTTGCGGTTCAGATACTGGATGTCGTACTCCTGGATCTTGGCGCTATCGCGCAGCATGATGGCGCAGAGATCACGCGTGGCGTATGTGCAGATGATGTCGCCGCGAAAGCCGCTCTTGACCAGGTTGGGGACGTTGCCGCTATGGTCGATGTGGGCGTGAGAGAGCACGAGCAGGTCGACCTTCGTGGCGTCGTAGGGCAGCTGCTGGTTGCGGCGGTAGCTTTCGGCCCGTTTGCCCTGGAAAAAGCCACAGTCGAGCAAGATGTGCAGTCCGTTGACCTTGACAAGGTGCTGGGAGCCGGTCACCGTGCGCGCGGCGCCGTGGAACTCAATTCGCATCGTACTCTCCTCTCGGGGAAGGGTGGGTTCAGGGCGCGCGGCGCAGGACGGCCAGGATCTCGCGGCCATAGGCCTGTCGCCGCCAGGGACCCAGCGCTTCGATCGCCTGCAGCGACTCGAGATCCTGTGGGTTGGCGTGGGCCAGCTCCCAGAGACCGTTGCGGCTCAGGATGACGTCGGACTCCACGCCCCGCGCGGCGGCCCGTTTTTTGCGCCAGGTGTGTAGCAGGTCATAGCGGGCGATCACGCTGTCCGGGAGCCGCTTTTCGCGCCGGGGCCTGGACGGCGGCGGATCGTGCTGGGCACGCTGGATGATGTCCAGCAAGCGCCGGCCATAGCGCCGGATCTGGCCGGCGCTCATGCCATAGACCTGGGCCAGCGCCTCTTCCGAGGCCGGCGTCTGCCGTGCCAGCTCCAGCAGCGTCTTGCTGCCCAGAACCTTAAACGGGGGGCGATCCTGCCGCTCGGCTTCCTCCTCGCGGAAGCCGAACAGCCGCTTCAGCACTGCTTGCTGGGGACGCGACAGGTGACGCACGCCGTTGATCGACCAGAATCCGTCCGGGTCGAAGGCGTTGTCCACGGGCTCGACGGCGCACTGCTCGGCGAACAGCTCCTGCGCTTCGTCCCAGCAACTGCCGCGTTGCAGCTCGGCCGCGAGGTCGTCGCGCAGCCGGTGGAGGAAGTGGGTGTCGCTCTGCGCATAGACCAGCTGGGCCGGTGGCAAGGGCCGGCGGCACCAGTTCGCCTTCTGATAGCGCTTGTCCAGCGTGATGCCGTACTTGTCGGCCAGGATGTTGGCGAGGCCCATCTGCTGATACCCGAGGATTCGCGCGGCCCACATCGTGTCGAATAGATTGACCATCTGCCAACCGTGCGCCCGCTTCAGCAACATCAGGTCGTACTCGGCGGAGTGCAGTACCTTCTCCACGCCCGGGTCCTCGATCAGCGCGCCAAGTCCGCTGAGATCGAGGCCGACCGTGGGGTCGACGATGTAATCGGTCCTCGCGGTCGAAATCTGAATGAGGCAGATGCGCTCGCGGTAGGCGTAGAGGCTATTCGCTTCGAGGTCCAGAGCCAGGCGCGGTGCCCGCCGCAATTCGCGCAGACAACGGTCCCAACTGGCGGCGCTGTTGATCAGGTGATACGCGGGTAGTTTCATGCTGGGGTCTGATGGTAGGGAGGCGCTGCCGGCAGCCCGGCCGCCGTCCTTTCTGGGGGATTGGGGGCGCTTACTCATGGCTGGAGCTGGGAGCTATGAATCTCAGCGTAGATAGGACTCTCCTCCAGGAGCTGCTCATGCGTGCCCCGGGCCACGATCTGGCCCTGATCGAGCACCAGGATCTGATCAGCGTTCATGACCGTGGTGATCCGCTGGGCGATGACGAAACTGGTCCGGCCTTTCATCAAGCGATCCAGCGCTTGCTGAATCAGATACTCCGTGTTGAGGTCGACGCTGCTGGTGGAGTCGTCCAGGATCAGGATGCGCGGGTCCAGGAGGAGGGCGCGGGCGATAGCCAGCCGCTGTTTCTGCCCCCCGCTGAGTGTCGAGCCCCGCTCGCCAACCGGCGTGTCATACCCCTGGGGAAAGCCGACGATGAACTCGTGCGCAGCGGCCGCCTGCGCGGCGGCGATGACCTCCGCTTCCGTGGCATCCGGGCGGCCAAAGGCGATGTTGTCCCGAATCGAGCCGCTAAACAGGGTCGTGTCCTGCAACACGATCCCGATCTGGGCCCGAAGACTCTCCAGGGTCACGTCGCGCACGTCGTGGCCGTCGACCAGTACCCGCCCATCGCTGACGTCGTAGAAACGTGGAATCAGGTTGATCACCGTCGTCTTGCCGCTGCCCGTGGACCCGAGCAGGGCCACTGTCTCGCCGGGCGCGGCGCTGAAGCTGACCTGGCGCAACACCGGCTCGCTGGAGGCGAAGTAGCGAAAGGTAACGTCTTCGAAGGCCACGTGGCCCTGAATCGTGCCCAGTGGGCGCGCGCCGGGTCGGTTGGCCACGTCGTTGTGGGCGTCGAGGATCTCGAACACGCGCTGCGCGCTGGTGCCTGCCTGGGCGGTGAGCGAGATGATGAAGCCAAGCTGGCCCATAGGCAGGAACAGGAAGGTCAGGTAGAGGCTGAACTTCTGCCACTCGCCGATGGTCAACACGCCCTCAATGATCTGCCGCCCTCCGAAGTAAAGGACCGCCGCCTGCGCGAGCAGGGCCAGCAGGAAGATGCCGGGGAAGAGGAAGGAAAACACCCGGCTGACGACCAGGCGCTGATCCAGCAGCGCGTCGATGCTGTCGTCAAAGCGAGCCGCCTCACGCTGCTCGCCGGTGAACGCTCGCACGACGCGGATGCCCGCCAGGTTCTCCTGCAGCACGGTGTTCACGGCCGACAGCCGTTGCTGCACCGCCCGGAAGAGCGGCTGGGACTTGGCGCCAAACAGGCCGAAGAGGACCATCGTCAACGGCAGCAGCGGCAGCACCAGCACGGTCAAACGCAGGTTCGTCAACACCATCAGCGTGATGGTCCCGATCAAGAGCAAGACGGCCTGCACGGCCACGATCAGACCACGCCCGATGAAGGCGCGTAGCCGCTCCACATCGTCCGTGGCCCGGATCATCAGCTGGCCGGTCTGGTTGCGATCGTGGTAGCTGAAGCTGAGCCGCTGGATCTTGGCGAAGAGGTCGTTGCGTAGCTCAAAGGCCACGTGCTCGGACAGGATC
>JBFGLK010000004.1:0-17386 GCA_041576195.1 Promineifilaceae bacterium (SeqCode) | reverse complement strand
GCGATGAAGGCGGGCGCGTCCCTTTCGTAATCGACCCGCCCGGTGAAGGTCACCCGATCGGCCACACCGAGCGCCACGGCCATGGCTCGGTAATGGTCGACGTTGGGGAAGCCCATAATTAGAACGTGGATGTCGTGTCCCGCGTCCCGCAGGTGGCGGGCAAGCTGCACCAGGTGGTCGGTTCCCTGATAGTCGGCCAGGAGCCCAAGATAAGCGACCACGGGCCGATCGAGGGGGAGACCAAGGCGCCGCCGTACGGCCATCCTGGCCTCTTGCGGGTAGCGTTCTGGGTCGAACTGGCGCAGGTTGGCGCAATCCGGGAGCGCGAAGAGCCGGTCTGGTCGGACGCCGAACTGCTCGCGCAATATCGTCTGGGCGCGGCCCGAGCTGGTGAGGATCGCCTGCGGAAGCCGGCCGGTGATGAAGCGCTCCAGGCGCAGTACCCACGGATAGAGGCGGCCCGCCGGATCCAGGAAGCCGTGGTCGACCATTTCGCCCGTCAGGCTGCCCTGGAAGTCGAACACCAGCGGCACCCGCCAAAGCCGTGCCAACGCGCCACCAATAAGCGCGCCCTCGTGCATGTGGCCATGGACGATGTGGGGCCGAACCCGCCAGGCAACCTGGGCGGCCCGGCCCGCGAGGTAGAGATCAAACACCAGTTTGTGCCGGGATGAGCCGACCTCATAGTCCGGGCGCCACGGCAAAGGCGCCGTCCGATAGATGGGGATCCCGGGAATGTCCTTTCCTTTATAGTAGGTGACGATCGTCACGGAGTGGCCCAGCGCCTGCAGCGCCCGCGTCTCTTCGAGGATGCGGATGTGTCCGCCGTAGTCGCTGAAGAACGACGTGGGCGCCACCATGAGCACCCGCAGCTCATCTGCCGGCACGGCCACCTCCCCGCCTCACGGCCCCTCGCCTCATTGGTCCCGCTCGCCCCGGCTCCCGAGCAGGCGCTCTCGCATCGTCAGCGGGCGGGCGTCGCCAAGCATCGACTCCTCCCACTCGTTGCGCCGCCGCTCCGCCAGCCAGCGTTCCCGCTCCGCCGCCATGCTCTGCAACGTTGCCTCGAGCCGCTCCCGATCGCCATCGGAGACGCGGCGGCGGATCTCCCCCAGTGCCCCGAGCACCGCGTCCAACCAGCGCAGCGTGGCCTCGCGTTCGGCGAGCGCGCCCGCGGCGATGTCGGCGTCCGTGATCGCCGCCGTCGCCAGGGCGAACGGCGCGCCGGCCAGCCGCACCATGTCCCGCCAACCGGGGGCGCCCTGAATGGCCAGGAACAGCGCCGCTCCCAGCAGGCCGGGCACCGCGTCGACCGCCAGGACCAGTCGATCCAGCTCGGTCGGCTCAAGGTAATACGGGCGCGCCCCCAACAGCAGGCCGAAGCGGGCCGCGCTTTCGACGGCCTTCGCCTCGGTGCCGGCAGCCGGCGACAGGCAAAAGAGCCCGTCGCGGAAAAGATTGGCCGCCGCCGCCTCCAGGTCCTCGCGCCCATCCAATAAATAGGCAACCGCCGGCAAGGGCCGGGCGCCGACGTAATGGCCCTGAGAAAGGCAGGCGTCGGCCAGCGCCTGGCCCGCCGTCTTGCCCGGCGACAGGTCCACGATGAGGACATGCTCCCGCAGCGAGGGGGCAATGGCCGGCAATAGCGCCTCCCGTCCCTTGCCGTCCAGCGAAAGCACCAGGATGTCGGCTGCGGCGCCGGCTTGCGCCAGGCTCCAACGACCCTCGTCCACGGCGCCCAGCCGCTCCGCCGCCTTCGCCCGCTCCAAGAGCGGGTCGTGGCCGATGACCTTCAGGCCAAGACCGGCCTCGCGTAACGTCAGGCCGATGGACGCGGTCACCCGGTCCAGGCCGACGAGCACAACTGTCTGTGCCTTCATGCGCACCTCCGATGCGGGGCCGACCCGGAAGGCTGGGGCCTCTCAGTAGCCAAGCGCGCTTATGGCCTCGCGAATGACCTGGGCGCTGGCGCGCAGCGCCTCGTCCTCCTCAGGCGTGAGCGGTGGAAACAGGGTGCTCAGGATCCCGTCGCCGCCAATGCGCTGGGGCAGGGCGATGGTCACGTCGTGCACGCCGGAGACGTTGGGCAGGCGCGTACAGACGGTCAGGATGGCCCGCTGATCGCCCAGGACCGCGCGAACAATGCGGGCCAGGGCGCTCCCAATACCGTAGTAGGTGGCGCCCTTGCCGTCGATAATGTGGTAGGCGGCCCGGCGCACCTGCTCATCGATGGTCGCACGAACGTCGGCGTCGAAGGTCAGGCCCTGCATGAGGCAATAGTCTTCAATCGGGATGCCGCCCACGCTGATTAGCGACCAGGGAATAACCTCCGAGTCGCCGTGTTCGCCCAGCACGTAGGCGTGGATGTGCTGGGAGTCTACGTCTAAATGGTCGCCCAGCAGTGCCCGTAGGCGGGCGGTGTCCAGCGTCGTACCCGATCCGATGACCCGCGAGCTGGGCACGCCAGCTTGCTCCGCCAGACGCGCGGCGACGTGGGTCATGACGTCGACGGGATTGGTGGCCACCAGAAGAACGGCGTCCGGCGCATGGGATAGGACCTCGGGGATGACGCTTCGGAAGACGCCGGCGTTGCGCTCGAGGAGCGCCAGCCGGGTCTCGCCCGGGCGCTGGCTGACGCCGGCGGCGATGATGACTACCCGGCTGCCGGCCAGGTCTTCGTACGTGCCGGCAACGACTTGCATCGAATGGGCGAATGGTTCCGCGTGCAACAAGTCGTCCGCCTCGGCCTCGGCCCGCTTCCTGTTCAGGTCCACCAGTACGAGCTGCCGGCCGATTCCGCGCATCAACAAGGCATAGCCGGCGGTGGCCCCCACCAGCCCGGTACCCACGATCCCGATCTTCATGTACTCTCCTTCGCCAGAGTCTTCGGCCTCACGACGCCAGCCGGGCGGCCAGACGCACAGTCTGCAAGTGAATGGCGACGATGTCGGCCACGTCCGGCGCGTAGCCGCCCGCCATGACCGTGGCCACGGGTAGCCCGTGGCGCCTACAGTGATCATAGACGGTCCGATCGCGCTCCGCCAGTCCCGATTTCGTCAGGCTGAGTCGACCGTATCGGTCCTTGACGTAGGGGTCGGCGCCTGCCAGATAGATGACTAGGTCGGCTTGGGCGCGGTCGATGGCCTCGCGAAGCCCGCTGGTCAGGGAGGCCAGGTAGGCGTCGTCGCCCGTGCCGTCTGGAAGGGCGATATCCAGGTCACCGGGTTCCTTGTGGAAAGGGAAGTTCTTCTCCCCGTGAATGGAGAAGGCGAATACCGTCGGGTCGTTGCGGGTGAGGGCGGCGGTGCCGTTGCCCTGATGCACGTCGCAGTCGACAATGAGCACGCGGCGGGCCAGCGCCTCTGCCTGCATCGCGCGGGCGGCGACAACGGCGTCGTTGAAGACGCAGAAGCCCTGACCCCAGTCTGCGTGCGCGTGGTGGGTGCCACCCGCCAGGTTGACGCCGCTGCCATGTGCCAGGGCGGCGCGGCAGGCGGCGATGGTGCCACCCGTGGAGCGGCGCGAGCGCTCCACCATTTGCCGTGACCACGGAAAGCCGATGCGCCGGATCTCGCGGGCGCTCAGCGTGCCGTGGCGTAGCCGATCCAGATAGCCCCGGGTGTGAGCGCGTTCGAGCTGGACGTCATCAGCGGCTGGCGGCTCGGCGACCTGGTCGGGCGCGGTCAGGCTGGCCGCCGTCACGGCGGCGCGCAGCAGCCCGTATTTGGCCATGGGGAAGCGATGGCCGGGAGGCAGGGGCAGGGGAAACGTATCGCTGAAGAAGACGCGAAACATGGGCCCGCCGGTCGGCGTCAGCCGCCTGCGCGTAGACGCCGGGCGATGAGCCAGGTGGCGCTGAGGAAGGCGACAAGCGCCAACAGGAGGATGCCGACGGGCAGCCAGTCGATTTCTTCGTCAGGCGCCCCGGCCGCCGGGCTCGGAGCCAGCGTGCCGGCAACGGGGCCGGGCGCGCCGGCGTCGCCCACCGCGGCCGGCAGCGTCGCCTCGGCGGCTGGCGACAGATCAACCAGGGTCAGCAGGTACTGCACGACCGTCTCCACCTGTGCGGCGGACAACCGCAGGGCATAGTCCGCCGGCATGATGTTGGCCAGGCAGGGCCCATTCGGGCAGTTGGGGGTGACGAAGGCTGCCGGCATGAGGATGGACTGGCGAAGATAGTCGGCCGCGCTCAGGCCCGGCACCCGATCCCCGGCGACCGCGCCAATGCCCGAGAGATCTGGCCCAACCTTATGGGCCTCGCCGAGAGCGCCAATGGCGTGGCAGCTGACGCAGCCGGCGTTGCTGAGAATGGACACGGCGTCGACGCCGGCGATGGCCATGGGGGTTGACGTCGGCGCCGGGGTGACCGTCGGTCCGACGGTGGGCGTCGGCGGCGCCTGGGCGATCTCCTCTGCTGTCGGCTGGCTGAGCGCGCCCGCCCGCGCCAAGCGAACGATCGACTCACATGGCGAGAAGTCTGGGGCCGGGTCGGGCATGCACCACCACGGCCCGCCCTTCTTTGTCTTCAGGATCGGCACGTACCAGAACACGGGATCCGCGCCGGCCAGGGGCTCGTCGTCCAGCCATTGGGCAGGAGGCTGAAACGTGTTGGCCGGCCCGGTGAGAATCGGCCCGTCCCCCTCGCCGGCTCGGTCGGCCAGCGCGAAGACGCGGGCCTCATCCACGCCGAAAGGGTCGTTGCGTTCCGGGCGCCAGCGATAGCTCAGGCCGTCGACCACCTGGGCTACCTTGTCTCCGAGAGGCGAGGTGTCTTGATAGAGGTCGAATGTCGTCTCTGCCGGCATCTCGGTCCACGCACCGTCCTGCCACAGCCACACCTCATTGCCCGCCTCGCCGTCAAGCTCCAGATCCAGACGCCAGAAAGGGCGATAGACGGACGGGTCGTCGCAACCAGGGCCGTGCGAGACAAACCGCGGCTCGAAACTGCCGTCTGCGAAGAAGCGCATCACCTGTTCGTAGCGATAACAGCAGATACAGTTCGGCCAGTCGAACGGCTCGGTAAACAGCTGGCGCACTTCGAAGCCATCACCCAGATCGGTGACATTGGTGCCGAACTTGGGCGGGACCGCCGCCTGGAAGCCGATCTCGTCGCGATAGCCACCCGGCCAGCTCGGGTACCACACCTCGATCTGACCGATCTTGATGCTGGAAAAGACCGAGTCGCCCTGGAAGCGAGCGTCGCGGAAGTTGACGCCGTCGTGCGCCGTCATGTCCCAGCAGACATCCCAGCCATATTGATTGTGACAGCCGTTGTCGTACAGCGAATCGGTCTGCAGCGCCCGTAGCGCCGAGGCGGGCGGGGTGAACGAGCGTTCGGCGCGCGCCCGTGAGTAGAAGGTACGGGCCACTTCGTCCGCTTCCATGTTGACGAAGACGTGGAAGATGCGGCCGCTGCCGTCCGGGGCGTGAAAGGTCAGGTCCAGGCACCAGGCGTCACGACAGGCATCGTCTTCCAGCCAAGCGGACATGGGGATCATGGCGCTTAGCGCCGTCGCCAGGTCGCCAAGGACCGCCTGCACGCCGGCGTCCGCCGCGGCGATGGCCATGGCTCGTCGCGCGACGAACTCGCTGGCGCCGGGTAGGGTGGCCGTATCCCGCCAGTGCGCCAAGATCTGGCGGCTATCCAGGGCCATGACGGCCTCCACTGTGCCGCCCTCGGCGTGATCGAAGTAGGTGAGCAGGGCGCAGTTGAACGCACTGCAGCCCGCGTCACGCCAGGCGCTGCTCTCGCCGGGGCCCAGGCGCACCGCGCTGACGAACTCGAGGTCCAGAGGCGCGGCGAAGCGCAGGAAGGCAGCATCGGTGAGGGCGAGACGGGCGGCCAGCGGCTGATTCAGCGCCAGGATGCCGAGCGCCTTCGTGTCCAGAAACTGCGCCTTGGCGGCGGCGATGCCAACGCCGGCTGGCCGGGGGGCGCCTGGCAACAGGAGCGTCAGGGCCAATATGAGGAGGATGGCTATCCCACGACGGACGACGGCGGGGCGGGGTGTGAGTGGGGGCATAGCAGAACTGCCGACCTTGGCTGGGACGACCCGGGAAGGGCCGGTGCAGGGTGACTCCGGTGAGTCGGATTATACCATCCGGCGCTGGGACCGCCGACCGCGCCGGTTGCCATCAGCGCTGCCGGCGGGCATACTTCAGGCAGCGGGCCGCCCGTGGGCGCGCCGGCCAGATTTCATTCGAGGAGACGGGTCATGGAGAAGATGTTCGTGCAGCTTGCCGCCGCTCTCATGTTCCTGGCGGTCGCTGCCGGCGCGTTTGGGTCACATGGGTTAAGCAGCTTTTTCGCGGCCAACCCGGGTGCGGAAGGCACTTACGACACGGCGGTGCGCTATCACATGATCCATGGACTGGCATTGCTGGCGGCTGCCTGGGCGTCGACTCGCTGGCCTGGACCCGCGGCGCAGATCGCCGGCTGGCTGTTCGTGGCCGGCATCGTCATCTTCTCGGGCAGTCTCTACGCGCTCAGCCTCACCGGCGTACGCTGGCTCGGGGCCATCACGCCGGTCGGTGGCCTGGCGTTCCTGGGGGGCTGGCTTTCGCTATTGCTGGCCGCCGCCAGGGGCTGAGGGGCGCATTCGGCCCTGCGTGGGGCGCGGTTGATGGCCGTGGGTTAGACCTGCCGATGGTCGCGCTCGCTGCCGGCAGCGCCGCGCAAAAGGTCAAGCGCGTGGGGGAGTACGGGTAGGAGCAGGTTGAGGCCCTCTTTGACCGCTTTAGGGCTTCCCGGAAGATTGATGATCAGCGTCTGGCCGCGCGTGCCGGCAACCCCCCGGGAGAGCATGGCGTGGAGCGTCACCTGTAGACCGTCGGCGCGCAGCGCTTCGGCGATGCCCGGCGCCTGCCGCTCGATGACCGCGAGGGTGGCCTCGGGCGTGACGTCGCGGGGCGCCATGCCCGTGCCACCAGTGGTCAGGATGAGGTGGAGGTCGTCGGCGCACCAGGCACGGAGGATGTCCGCGATCTCGTCTCGCTCGTCGGCAACGAGGGCCTGCCGCGCCACCTGCCATGAGGGGCGAGCCGCCAGCATCGAGGCGATGAGCGGCCCGCTACGATCGTCGGCTTCGCCGCGGGCGCCCCGATCGCTCACGGTCAGGATGCCCACCAACCGGGGCGTCATCACGACTCCAGGCGGCCGCTGCGCTCGATGAAGGCGAGCCAGTCCTCGTTCAGACCGCTATCGTTGACGCCGAAGAAGACACGGACCGCATCCCCCTCCCGCAGCGCCAGATCGTACCAGACGTGGTCGCCCTTGCGGCGCACGTCGAGCAGCGCGCGATCTCCCTGCCAGCGAATGCGGGCCGGATCGATCTTGCCCGACTCCTTCTGGCTGATGGCGTAGTGCCAGAGCCGCCGCGCGGACGAGCGCGTCACGTTCTTGATGAGGTTGCCGTTTCGCAGGTCGCGGACCGTGTGATAGTAGGTACCGTTGCGGTTTTCACTCTCGACGATCTCGACGCCGGTCCGTGGCACGTTCGACTCGCTTGCCGACAAGCGTTCTGGCGCCGCCGGTTTCTCTGGCTCGCGCCGGGTCTCGGCCTGGCGCGTCTCCCGGGCCGGCGGAGTCGCGGCAGCCGTCTCACCAAGGCTCCGCTCCACGAGGCGCACGATCTCATCACGCACGGCCAGCGTGGTCTCCGACTCGTCGCGCACGAAGAACTTCTGCTCGTCTAGCGCGTAGGGCAGGTCTGAGCCGGCCTGCACGGCAATCCGGACCACATGGCGGCCCTTCGACATCACCTCGTCGATGGTCACCGGCGGCTCGGGTGTGATCTGGCTGGCGATGCGCGTTTTCAAGCGCTCGATCGACCGGTGCACGTCGCGGACGCCGGCGGGGGCCTCCGCCGGGTCGTCGCTGACCCCCACGTAGATCGTGCCCCCGTTCGTGTTCGCCATGGCGCAGATGTCTTGTAGGATGCGATCCTGGAAGCCGCCGCGCTGGGTCAGGTTCTGATGGAACGCCTGCACGATAGACGGTCCTTCTTCGCGCGCCAGCTGCACATAGTCGAGCGGCTCCGCGCGGCCGCGGAATGGTCGCGTGTGTGAGAGGTCGTTGCTCCGGAAGACGGTGGCCAGCGCCTCGAACGTCAGCGACTCCAGGAGGATCTCGGTAATCCGGTCGCCGACGCCCAGGTGCTTGGCGTTCTTCGGATCTCGCACCAGGCGGTGCGCGTCCGAGCCCTGGATGCAGCGCATCGGCCGCGGGTATTCCGGCTTGGACCCCTCGAAGAACCGCCGGGTCGTGTAGCGGCCCCGCTTCTCCAGATCGGTGACCTCCAGGGCGTGGAGGCTCGGGTCCTGGGTGTAGGCGATTCGGGTCTGTCCGCCGAAGTCCATCCCACGCATGGCCACGCCGTTGCCCGAGTTGGCGTGGGCGGCGATGACGATGCCGCCTGCCTGGTTGATGACGCGGTAGGCGGTCAGGACGTCGGCCGTCGCGCCAGGCGTGGTGCTGCCGCGCTCGATGGCCGCCGGGGGCACATTGAGGGTCAGCAACAAGTGTTCCATGAAGCTGACGGACGTGTCCTGCGGGAAGATCCCCAGGATGTGAAAGCCAAACATCGCTGTGAACTCGAAGCCAGGAAGGACCAGGATCTTCTCTAGAAGACGCCGGTAGTCGTCCAGCCGGCGGCGTTCATCCGGCTGGATGCGTTCGTTCTCTTCCAGCCAGAGCAGGCGCTCGACTTCCTTCTTCATGGAGGCGAAGCCGCCGACGGTGTTGTGATCGGTGAAGGCGATGATATCCAGCCCACGCACTTCGGCCTGGCGCAGGATATCCAGATAGCCTATGCCCGACTCCTGGTAGTCGTCGGAAGCTGGTGTGTGCAGATGCAGATCCATCCGCCGCCACTGGCGGGGACTGCCATTTGATCTGGGCCGACGTCGGCCCGCTCGTTTCGACATAGGTTGTCAGTCTCTTGAAAGGAGGTTGTTCAGGGTAGTGCTGAGGTGCCGGGGGCGAAACGGTTTCAGCAAGAAGTCGTCCGCGCCGGCCAGCAGAACAGCTTCGCGCCAGCGCATGTCGCCCGATGTGATGAGCACCACGGCATTTGACGCGGCCGGTGTTTCACCGGCGCGGATGGCCTCTAGGAGCCGCATGCCGGTGTGCTGCCCAATCAAGTGATAGTCGATGATGAAAGCAGAAACGTCCGCGGTGATCGCCTCCAGCGCGCTCTTTACGCTCTCCACGGTGAGGACGGTGTGCCCGTCCATCTCCAGAAGCATGCGTAGCAGTTCGGCGTTGGCGCCGTCGTCGTCCACGACGACGATCTTGCGGGGCGGGGAGACCACCGACGCGGCCATCAGCGTTTGCGATCACCGAGGGCGGCGATGCCCCTGACCGTCCCAACCGTGGCCACCAACGCTTTGATGAGGTCGCTAGTGGCCAGGCGGGGAGGGCCGTTGCCGGCATCTTCCGCCGTGCGGATAAGCAGATAAGCGGTGACGGCGCCGAGCGCGGCGCCACCGATAACGCCCATGAGGAGCAGGCGTTGTTTCCAGTTCTCTTCTTGCATAGTCAGTCCCAATACAGTGCTAGCGCGGCGCGGCCAGCCGGTCGACGAGACGCCGGACGGTGACGCTGAGTGACGTCCAAGTGGCTCGCGCCCGAATCACAAAGGCGGCGACTGGCGGCAGCCGCCGCTCTACCACCCGATCGAAATGTTGTAGCTGCCGCTCCAGACGCCAGAGCAGCTCGCGCAAACGGCGCAATGGCGCTGTACCCTGCCGGCGACCGTGCACAATGCCGGCAAATAAGAGCAGCGGAAGCACTGGACACAGGAGCGCCCACGGCAGCGCGGCCAGCACGAATAGCAGGTCGGCCAGCCCGGAAGCCAATCCGCGCGCGCCGGCCGGTTCCAGCGCGCCCAGTCGTTGCCCGGCCAGGGCGGTCCACAGAAGCGCGGCGATCAGCACGAGGACGATCATCGTGGCCAGCAGGAGGGGCAAATAGACAAACGCCCAGTTGAATCGGCGTAGCGCCCGGGAACGGGCCAGCTGCGAGGCGAGCGGTGTGTTCTGGCTGCCTGAATCCGCGACGGATTGAGTATCCACAGTGCTTCTCATCGTCCGGCGCTATTGTAGCACATGCGCGTTGAGCGCGGAAAGATCCAGTTTTATGTTGAATGGGTCCCTTGGTGCCAGGGCGAAGCCGGCGACGGGCCGTCGCTCCGTCGGGAGCGCCTGAGGCGGCATGGAGCCCTGCCCCAATGGCCGCGGCATCGGCACGAGGTCAGCGCACAGCGCGCACCTCCTGGCTGTGCGTAAGCTCGGCCACGCCGCGCACGGTCGCCGCCACCGAACAGTATTTCTCCTCGGATAGCGCGATGGCCCGCGCCACTCGATCCTCGTCCAGGTTCACTCCCTCCACCACATAGTGCAGGTGGATGTGGGTGAAGGCGTAGGGCGGCTCCGGCTGCTGCTCCCCTTCCACGCGCACATAGAGATTGACCAGCTTCTGCCGCTGGCGCTCCAGGATCATGACGACGTCGTAGGCGGAACAGGATGCCAGGCTAAGCAACAGCAGATCCGACGGTTTGACCGCCTGCCACTCCTGCCAAGTCTCCGCTTCGCCCGGCCACGAGCCGGCGACGAGAACGTGACCACGGCTGTCCCGGCCGACAAACATTCGACTACCTTCGCCCGTCCACTTAAGGGCCACTTGACTCATCGGTTGCTCCTTTTGTGACCCGTGTGGCTCTGGCCACAGGTCGGCAGGCGGGTGCTCATGGAGGGCAGGCGGGCGTGACGGCGAGGCCGCCGTCCGCGGTCTGGCACGTACAGTAGCGGGCCGGCTCGCCCAGACCATCCCAGAGAAGAAAGAAGACTCGGGTTTGCCGGCACGTCCCGTCCGGGCCGCGCCGCCCCCCAGTCCGCTCTACGCCCACGCCGGCCGTCCCATCCGCCTGGACCATGAACAGGCGCAGGTGCGCGCCCTCCTGCGCGCCCAGCCGCACCTGGCCGCCGCGCGCCAGGGTGAAAGCCAGCAGCGGGAACAGCATGACGACGAGCCACACCAGGATCAAGACCAGATAGACCGCGCGGCGCCCGGCGGCGCTCAGTCGATTCATCAGAAGGTGGCCGCGCCGGCGATCAGGCGGGCTCCGTTGTCTCGCCCAACGTCTGGCGGAGGGCAGGCACGTAGAGGAGCTCGGTGTACTCCTTGAGCATGCGGCGCATGCTGAAGCGGGGGCCGTTGGAGCGGATGGCCTCGCGCATGACCTCGATCCAACCCCGCGGGATACCATCGCGGTCCCGGGAGTAGAAGAGGGGCACGATCTCTTGCTCCAACATTTCATAGAGCGCCGTGGCATCGGCCCTATCCTGCTCTTCGGCGCTGCGATAGCCACTGCCGGCATCAATGGCCCAGCCGTTGGCCCCGTTGTACCCTTCCACCCACCAGCCGTCCAGGACCGAGAGATTGGGGATGCCGTTGAGAGCTGCTTTCATGCCGCTGGTGCCACTGGCCTCGCGCGGCCGGCGCGGGGTATTGAGCCACACGTCCACGCCCTGCTTCATGTAGCGGGCCATGTGCATGTCATAGTCCTCGATGAAGGCGACACGCCCCCCGAGCTGACTGTGCTTGGCGAGGTTGTAGATCTCCTGGATCAACTGCTTGCCGGGATCGTCGGCCGGGTGGGCCTTGCCGGCAAACAGCAGCTGCACCGGCCGATGCGTGTCCAGGAGGATGCGCTGGAGGCGCTGGATGTCCTTGAAGATCAGCGTCGCGCGCTTGTAGGTGGCGAAGCGCCGGGCAAAGCCAATCGTGAGCGCATACGGGTCGAGCAAGCGGCCGTTCACCAGGACCTGGGTCGTGTCGTACGTGCCGTCGATCCACTTGCCGCGCACGCGCTCGCGCAGGAAGTGGATGAGCTTGCGCTTCATCTCCAGATGAATGCCCCAAAGCTCCTCTGCCGGCAGGTCAATGATCCGCTCCCAGACGGCGAGATCGTCCTGGCGCTCCCGCCAGTCCGGGCCCAGGTACTTGCTAAAGCCGTCGCTGAGCTCGCTGGAGATCCAGGTCGGGATGTGAATGCCGTTGGTGACCGAAGTGATCGGCACCTCATCGACGGGCAGCGATGGCCACACCTCGCGCCACATCTCCCGCGACACCTCGCCGTGGAGACGGGAGACGCCGTTGGACTGGCCCGAGAGGCGGAGAGCGAGGACGGTCATGTTGAAGGCCATGCCCCACGGCTCCTCGTGGCCGCCGAGGCTGAGGAACTGCTGCCGGCTGATGCCGAGCGTCTCCCAGAAGTTGCCGAAGTAATGCTCGACCATGTGAAACGGGAAGGCGTCGTGCCCTGCCGGCACCGGCGTATGCGTGGTGAAGACCGTCTGCTTCCTGAGCACCGCCGTGGCCTCGTCGAAGCTCAGGCCACCGCCCGTCAGCTCGCGCAAGCGCTCCAGGAGAAGGAAGGCGGAGTGCCCCTCGTTCATGTGCCAGATGGTCGGCTGGATGCCCAGCCGCCGCAACAAGCGCAATCCGCCGACGCCCAGCATCATCTCCTGCCGAATGCGCATCTCACTGTCGCCGGCGTAGAGCCGGGCGGACAGCTCCCGGTCCCAAGGTGCGTTCTCGTCCACGTCGGTATCGAGAAGGTAGAGGGGCGTGCGGCCAACCTCAACCAGCCAGGAGCGGGCAGCCACGGCGCGGCCGGCCATGTCTACCTGGACCATCACCGGCTGTCCGCTTTCGTCGAGCAGCGGCCGGACCGGCGCCTTGACCATGTCAAGTTGCTGGTAGTTGGCTTCCTGCCAGCCATGTGACGGGAGCCGCTGGCGGAAGTAGCCCTGGGGGAACATGAAGCCGACGCCGATCAGCGGCACGCCCAGATCGCTGGCCTCCTTGGTATGATCGCCGGACAGGATGCCCAGGCCGCCAGAGTAGATCGGCAGCGAGTTGTGCAGGCCAAACTCCATGGAGAAGTAGGCGATCCGCTCGTTCACCAGCGTGGGATATTGCACGTGGAACCAGGAGCGCCCGTTGGCCATGGCCTGATCCATTTGCATGAGCACTTGATTGTAACGGCGAAGGAAGACCGGGTCTTCAACCGCGGCGTCGAGTCGTTCCTGAGTGATATCGTGTAACATCTGCACCGGATTGTGCTCGGTGCGGCGCCATAGCGTCAGATCCAGCCGCTTAAAGACGGCGCGCGCTTCTGGCGTCCAGCTCCACCAGAGATTGTGCGCCAGCTCGGGCAGGCGGCGCAGCTTGGCGGGCATTCTTTCTTCCAGCGAGTGCATGGGTGTGTGTCCTTTGCGATACGCCGGGCAGCGAATGAAGACCGGGGTGGGCTGCCCGGAGGGATTCTCCAGCAGTTCGTTGACAGGTCAACAGTCTTGGCCACGATTATAGCACGGTCCGCGATGCCGGCAGGTGGTCTTTGGTCCCCCCATCGCCCCTGATCAGGCCTCCGTCGTGCCGGTCAACCACGGGCGATGCGGCGGACGCGCCCGCTCCCGGAGCGCCCGCTCGATCACCAGGGTCGCAACCTTATCGATGCTCCAGCGAAACGCCGTGGCGCCAATCAGATTGATGTCCAGGTCCGGCGTCGGGTTGCTGGGGTTGATGACCACCGGCTCGCCTTCACTGAGCACGAACTCGACCATGTTGATGTCATAGCCGTAGGTGCGTGAGATGCGGCGGGCGTCCTCCTCAAGGCGCTCCAGGAGAGGGGGCTCCAATGCCAGGGGGCCGCGATCGTAGGACGCGCCGTCGAGCGTGTATTGCAGCGAGTGCACGTTCTCGCCGCCGACGACAAAGCAGTGGATGTGTTGCTCGGCCGGGACGATCTCCTGCAGGATCATGGTCAGGGTATGGCTTTCGTCGTAGCGGTCGATCAGGCCGTCGACGCTGAATACCCGGAAGACGATGCGCCGCCCCCCCGTGCTGGCATCCTTGAAAATGGATGGCACGCCGACGTGGTCAATGATCCCTTTCCAGTCCAATGGATAGCTCAGATTGCGGAAGCTCTCGGGTACATTCTCCGTCTCGACCGTCTTGTTGGGCAGGATGATGGTGCGCGGATAGGCCAGGCCGAGGCGATTGAGCAGAGCGAGGCCGAAGAATTTGTCGTCCACGGCGACGGTAAACGGGTCGTTGATGACATCGACACCCTGGAGAGCAGCATACTTAACATAAGAACGGTAAAAGGGCACATCATGGGACATTCTGTCGATGATGACGGCGTAGTCGACCGGCTCCCCCAGGGTAACGCCACTCAGCTTGACCAGCTCCGCGCGCACGCCCGCATCGCGACTGTTGACCTCGGTCATCAAGGCCGATGGCCAGCTCCACTCGCGGCCGATGATGAGGCCCACGCGTTTCTCGGTCATGGTCGCTCCTCTTACGGTACCGTCACCAGCCCGCATTGTACCGAATTCAGGGGGGCCACACAACGGCCAGATGCCCGCGCCGACCTTCGCGTCGGGCCAGTGAGCATGCTATAATCCGGCCTCGAACACGGGAAGTGAGCCCGATACGTGCTTGGACGCCGGCGGCGTTCCCCCCGTTCTTCAACCCCATTCATTTCCAAAGGAGCACGGAGTGAATCTTCACGAGTATCAGGCCAAGCGCCTGTTTGCCCGCCATGGCGTGCCCATCCCTGAAGGGGATATCGCCCAGACGCCGGATCAGGCGCGGACGATCGCCCGCGAGCTCGGCGGTCGGGTCGTGGTTAAGGCCCAGGTCCACACCGGCGGCCGCGGCAAGGCCGGCGGCGTCAAGCTGGCCAACACCGCCGACGAGGCGGAGTCGCTGGCGCAACGGATCCTGGGCATGGACATTCGCGGCTACACGGTGCGCAAGGTGCTGGTTGACCAGCAGGCGCCCGGCATCGACCAGGAGATTTATCTGGCCGTGCTGATCGACCGCGCCCGGCGCATGCCCATGATTATGGCGTCGGCTGCGGGCGGCATGGACATTGAAGAGGTGGCCGAGACGAGTCCGTCAAAGATCTTCCGAGTACACGTAGACCCCTATATCGGTCTGCGCCAATACCAGACTGCCTATCTGGCCTCCGGCATGGATCTGCCCCAGAGGCTGTGGCGGGAGTTCAATAAGATCGCCACGGGGCTCTACGCCGCATTCCTTAGCAACGACGCCTCGCTGGCCGAGATCAACCCGCTTGTCATCACTGGTGCCGGCAAGCTGCTGGCCGTCGACGGCAAGATGTCGATCGATGACAACGCCCTGCAACGCCATCCTGAACTCGAAGAGATGCGTGACGTCGAAGAGGAGCCGGAAGCGGAACGCGAGGCGCGTCTCAGCGGCGTCAACTTCATCAAGCTTGACGGCAACATCGGCTGCATGGTTAACGGCGCCGGCCTGGCGATGGCCACCATGGACATCATCAAGCTTTACGGCGGTGAGCCGGCCAACTTCCTGGACATCGGGGGCGGCGCGCGCGCCGAGCAGGTCAGCACCGCCCTGCGCATCATTCTGTCCGATGCCAACGTCAAGGCGGTATTGTTTAACGTGTTCGGCGGCATCGTCCGCGGCGACGAAGTGGCCCGGGGTATCATCGAGGCCCTCGACCAGCTCGAGCGGCGCGTTCCGATGGTCGTGCGCCTGCTGGGCACCAATGCCGAAGAAGGCCTGCGCATCCTGCAGGAAGCGAACATGGCGACGGCGACGACGCTCTCCGAAGCAGCCCAGAAGGCCGTCGCCCTGGCACACGGAGCGATGTGATGAGCATTCTGGTTGACAAGAACACGCGCCTGCTCGTGCAGGGCATAACCGGACGCGAGGGCTCCTTCCATACCCTGCAGATGATTGAATACGGTACGCCGGTCGTGGGCGGCGTGCGAGCCGGCAAGGGCGGCGAATGGGTCCACGGGGTGCCCGTCTTCGACACGGTGCAGGAAGCGGTGGAGGCCACAGGGGCCAACACGTCGGTCCTGTATGTGCCGGCAGCCTTCGCCCCCGACGCCATCTATGAGGCCGCCGACGGGGGGATCGAGCTCATCGTGTGCATCACCGAGCGCATTCCCGTCCTCGACATGGTGCGCGTCCGACACTACCTGGACACGAAGGGCGTGCGCCTTGTCGGCCCCAACTGCCCGGGCCTGATCACACCTGGAGAGGCCAAGGTGGGCATCATCCCGGGCTCGATCGTTTCCCCGGGGCCGGTCGGCGTGGTCTCTCGCTCCGGCACGCTCACCTATGAGGTCGTCTACGCCCTGACCGAGCGTGGTATCGGCCAGAGCACGTGTGTGGGCATCGGTGGCGATCCCATTAACGGCACGAGCTTCATCGACGTGCTTTCGCTGTTCGAGGATGACCCGGCCACCGAGCAGGTGATCTTGATCGGCGAGATCGGCGGCAACGACGAGGAACAGGCGGCCGCCTACATCGCGCAGAACATGAGCAAGCCGGTGACCGCTTTCATCGCCGGCCGCACCGCCCCGCCCGGTCGCCGCATGGGCCATGCCGGGGCGATCGTCGAAGGCAAGGCCGGCACGGCTGAGGGGAAGATCGCGGCCCTCGAGGCGGCGGGCGTGCGCGTAGCCGAAAACCCGGACCACATCGTCAAGATGATCGCCTGATCCGACCGGCCGGCCACCCGGGCGCCCCGCTCACGGGACTCAGCCGGCGCCCACCAGGCGCGGCCTGGCCGTGGGCGCGCCGTCGGTTTTTGGACGTGAAACGTGCTAGACTCGCGTTTCACGTCTTCTTTTTTCGGGAATCGCGGCGAGCAACGGTGATGCCAACACGCACAGACGCAGCGCCAGTCGATCGGGGGCGTGCCGGCACCGATCCGGCGTCAGCCCCCCGCGCCGGACGTCTGCTTCGCCGCATCGATCCGGGGTGGGGGCTGCTCCTGCTGCTCTGCCTGCTGGCCGCCTGGCCATTACTCAGCCGGAGCGGCCTGCCCCGTGAGACAGACGCCGAGCTACACATCTTTCGCCTGGCCGAGCTGGCGCGCCTGGTGGCCGGCGGCGAGATCTACCCGCGCTGGGCGCCGAACTTCTATTTCGGCTACGGCTACCCCATCTTCAACTACTACGCCCCACTCGTCTACTACCTCGGGCTGGTGCCTATGGCGCTGGGGACGAGCGCAGTGTTTGCGGTCAAGGTGTGGTTCGTCGCCGGGCTCTGGCTGGGGGCTGCCGGCACGTATGGCTTCGTCCGCCCAGCCTGGGGCCGGCCGGCGGGGCTGGTGGCGGCGACCGCGTTCTCATTCGCCCCGTACGTCCTCTTTGTCGACCCGCACGCGCGCGGCGACCTGGCCGAGTCGTTCGCTCTCGGCCTGCTGCCGGTGGCCTTCGGGGCGCTCGATGCCTTTCGGCGCCGCCCAGGGGCGGTTCGCTGGCTGGCGGCGGTGGGGGCCGTGACCGCGGTCGTCCTGGCCCACAACTTGAT
>JBFGLK010000003.1:0-17743 GCA_041576195.1 Promineifilaceae bacterium (SeqCode) | reverse complement strand
ACCTTGCTGCTGGCCCCATCCGGCGACGCGATTCAGGCGAATCGCGCCACAGCCGATATCAGTGAACTTGACGCGCACCCCGCCCGATCCGACATCTTGACGCCGGAATCCCCGATTGCTATCCTGATCCTGGCGGTCGAGCGGGCGCAGCCTGCTGCGCCCCTACAACGCCTGGCGCGATTCCGTCCTTGCCGCGATCGGGGCGCCACGGGGCCCCAACCATCGGTGCCGCCGGAACGCTAATGGCCAGGACAACCGGCACCACAGCCTGGCGACTTTCCTACACCCTCAAGGCAGCGCGCGCTGGCGACGGGCTCCTCGCCCGGTCGCCATTGGAGGCATCCCATGTTTGAAGAACAATATGTCCGCCTGCGGGCGCCCGATCTGCTGTCGGGCGACTACGCCTTTGAGAGCTTCGACCCTATGGACGGATCGTCCGCTGGGCCGGGCGTGGCCGTCGAGACGCTCACGCTCAACCCCCGGGAGCGACGCGACGTGCAGCGGGATCCCCGGACGACGGCGCTGGCGCCGGCGATGCCCATGAAGCTGATCGAGCCGGTGGCGGCGGAGGCCGAGCCGGAGGCGGCCGCGGCCCCGATCGCCTGGGGTGTCGCCGCCGTGCGGGCGCCGGACTCCCCATACGACGGCCAGGGCATCACGGTCGCCGTGTTGGACACGGGCATCGACCCGACGCACCCTGCCTTTGCCGGCATCGATCTCGTGCGGCGGAACTTCACCGAGGAGAGCGACGACGACCTCAACGGCCACGGCACCCACTGTGCCGGCACGATCTTCGGCCAGGACGTCGATGGCCAGCGCATCGGCATCGCCCGCCACGTCCGGCGCGCCGTCATCGGCAAGGTGCTGGGCGTGGGCGGCGACAGCTCGCTCACGATCGTCGAGGCGATCCAGTGGGCGCTTGCCGAGGGCGCCCAGGTCATCTCGATGTCCCTGGGGATCGACTTTCCCGGCTACGTCGATCGCCTGGTGAAGTTGGGGTTCGACGTGCTCCCGGCGACCTCGCGGGCGCTGGAGGGGTACCGGGCCAACATCAACCTGTTCTCGCGCCTGGCGGATCTCATTGCCGCGCGCCGGCTGGTGGGGGCCGGGGCGCTGCTCATCGCGGCTGCCGGCAACGAGAGCGATCGCCCCCGCTACGAGATCGCCGTCGCCCCGCCGGCGGCGGGCACGGGCATCGTCGCCGTGGGCGCGCTGGGGCAGACGGGGCGCGGGCTGGACGTGGCCTCGTTCTCCAACAGCGGCGTCAGCATCGCGGCGCCCGGAGTGGCGATCCGTTCCGCCGTTCCCCGCGGCGGGTTGCGGGCGATGAGCGGCACGAGCATGGCCGCCCCCCACGTGGCGGGCGTGGCGGCGCTGTGGGCGCAGAAGCAGCTGGAGGAGGACGGGGCGATCGACGACGAGTTGCTGAAGAGCCGGCTCCTGGCCAGCGGCACGCGCGCCCGCCTGGCGCCAGAGATCGATCCGGACGACATCGGCGCGGGCCTGGTGCAGGCGCCGTTGGGCTGAACCGGGGTCGGCGCCCCGCTCGGGTTCGCTTGCCTACAGCCCAAGAAGGGGCGTCAGCCCTCTGGCGGCCAGCGCCGCCTTGATGCGGGCGATCGGGATCCCCTGGTTGTAGGGCACGGGCTCCGGCCCGGGGCTGCCGGCATGGTGCAGGGCCACCAGCTCCCAGGCGAAGTTAAACACCGGCGACCCCGACGAGCCCCTTTCTGTATTGGCGCGATAGCGCACGCGCGCCCCGCCCCACACCAGGCCCACGACCGCCTCGGTGTCGATCGCCATCATCAGCTCTCGCCCGCCCGGGTACTGGTAGATGATCAGCGGGTCGCCCGGCTCGAGGACCGGGTCGGGCTCCGGCAGCGTCACCCAGCCACGCTCCGCCCGGCTTTGCAGGGGGCCCGCTGCCCCGCCAACGGGGGCGCGCCCCGCCTCGTCGGCCAGCCGCAAGATGGCGAAGTCCAGCTCCTCTGGCGCGGGCGGGCCCTGGCTCTCGTCCACGTCGGCAGGGGAGAACGGTTGGGCCACGGGAATCGCCTCCACGGCGACCACGACCCCCTCGTTGGGCTCGCGCACGCCGTCCTCGCGCAGCAGGGCGTCGAAGCGCACCTGCAGCTGCCGGGCCTGGTCGCCCTCCAGGAAGCCTTGCGCCACGTGGTAGTTGGTCAGCACCGCCGCCGGCCCCACCAGAAAACCGCTGCCCCGCGCCTGGCCCTGGCCGCCGGCCAGGCGCCGCTCGACCAGGCACACCCGCCCCTCGACGCGCTGCATCTGCTCGCGCATCGCGCCGGCGGGCAGCAGGGGCACGTGGCGCCGCACCAGCTTCTCGAGCTCCCAGGCGTCCACCGGCGCGACGCCATCGGCGACGTGGGCGGTGACCTGGGTGGCACGCCCGAGTTGCTGGGCCACCTGGTGCAGCCGGCCGTTCGTGGGGTTAAAGCGCCGGGCCGCCTGGACCAGTTTCTCCACCTGATCGCGCCGGTTGTAGACTTCGATCAGCTGGAACACCAGGTGATCGAAGCGGGCGGGGGCCACGAGGACGTCGAGTCTCTCACCCAGGCCGAACTGCAGCATTGCCTCCAGGCTGTCCGGCCGAAAGGCGTCGACCAGGGCGTCGTTTAGCAGTTGATAATCCCGGCCTTTCACCTGCATGGCCTGCTCCTTGGATTGACAGCGGGCGCCGCCCTCTGACGGCGTCTTCATGATACGGGATCGGGGATGGCTTGTGAAGCGGTTCGCCGCCGGCTGGTGTGCCTCACGCCAGCTGGTAAGGGTGCGCGTCATCTTCTTTGGCAGGCAATCTTGGGGGGCCTCTCGGCCTAATTAACGTTGCCGGCCCCGTCAGGCGACGCGATTCGGGCGAATCGCGCCACGGCCGTCATCCGAGAACTTGACGCGCACCCGGTGGGGGCAAGTGATTAACAGGCCATCCGCTTTCTGCTATCATGTCCCTATGGCTGCCTCGACAGGGCTGATGCCTGTGCTCCACGGCGCGCTCCTGGACGCCTTCAACCTGGCGGATCTGGATCGGATGATGCGCTATGAGCTCGATCGCGACCGCGAGCACTACAGCACGGCCAACGGCCTCATCCGGATCGTCGACGACATCCTCCAGGTCGCCGCGCAGGAGGGCTGGCTGCTTCCCCTGATGGAGGGGGCGGCGCGCTTCCAGACCACCAACGCCCGCCTACAGGACGCGCTGGCGCAGCTTCGCGCCGCGGCGGCGCCCCCCGCCGTGCGCCGCCGGTCCACCACGGCCGCCTTCGCCTCCGACTCCTTCTCCATTGCCGGCATCGCTCGAGAGACGGCGCTGGGCGGCTCGCTCGGCTGGGCCATCGCCGGCCTGGCGTTCGGCCTGCTCTCGTGGGAGTCGAACGGCGCCGGCGGCGCGCTGTTGGGCATCCTCGCCGGCCTGTTCAGCGGCTATCTGGGCGGTGGCGCGGCCGGCCTGCTCACCGGGGCGGTCGTCCGCCGCGTCGCGCCCCGCTTCGCCCGCGGCCAGCTGCGGCGCCTGGGGTTCGCCTGGGCGCTGGCCACGATGGCCTCCCTGCTGATCGGCGGCTTCATCGGCGTCCAGGTGGCCCCGGCGGTGATCGACAGCGCCGTCGTCAGCGATGTCTCCAGTGCCGGCACCATTGAGGACGCGATCGGCCAGATCTGCGGCGCGGCCCTGGCCGCCATGGTGATCGCCCTGATGACCGTGGTCCTCACCTCGCTGGCCGGGCTGGTCGCCGGCTCCGGGGTCATCGGCTGGGTGATCGGCCGGCAGCTGCGCCTGGCGGCCGGGGGGATCAGCCGGCGCCAGGCCTTTGGCATCGGCCTCGGCTGGATGGCGGCCGCCATCGCCACGCTTCTCCTGTTAATCCTGCTATTGAGCGCCTTCCTCAGTTAGGCGCCTGGCCGCACCTGGGGCCAGGGCGGGGCGCCCAGCCTGTAGCTGCCGGCGGCCGTCGGTGCGCTCCCGCAGCAGATCCTTGCCGCCCATGTCAAAGCCGAAGGAGAGCTTCAGCGCATCCCGGGCGCAGACGGTGATGCACGTCTGGCACAGGCTGCATTCGGTGGACAGGACGCGCTCGCCGTTCAGGATGTAGTCCGGGATGCGGATGTCCATGGGGCACAGCTTAACGCAGGCCTGGCAGTCGTTGCACTGCGCCGCCTCCCCCTTGATCTTGAGCAGCGAGAAGCGGGTGGTGAGCTTCAACGGCACGCTCACGGGGCAGAGATATTTGCAGAAAGCCCGGTTGTCCTTGAGGGCGTAGGCCAGGGCGATGCCAAGGGCGTAGTAGAGCCCGTTGCCGACGATGAACCAGGAGACGGCCGTCTTGCCGGCAACGCCGGACCGGTAGCCGAACCCAAACCAGAGCAAGGCCACCAACCCCAGGCTGAGACCGAAGTGGGCGTAGCGCAGCCAGCCCCACTTCCCGGGCAACCGCCCGGACGGCCGCTTGAAGGGCAGCAGGTCCAGCACCATGACCGTCCAGCAGGCCCAGCCACACCAGAGACGGCCGAAGAGGATGGGGCCAAAGATCTTGGCAATCAGGTAGTGCACCACGGCCGCCTGGATGATGCCGGCCAGCAGGCCGAAGAAGAACCCCTCCACCTGCATGTTCTCCTGGCCTTTGATGGCCGCGAAGCCGATCAGAAAGGTGCCCACCAGGAAAAGGGCCAGCCGCCGGCCCCATGGCTTCTTCTTCTTGGGCAGGGCGGCGTAGAGCCCAAGGCCGACACCCACCGAGGTGCCGATGTAGCCAAAAAAGAACAGAGCCATGATCTCGCCGGAGGATCGCCACATGACGGCCGCCAGCGTCCAAAAGGCCAGCATCACGCTGCCGGGCACGACCAGCTTCTTGATTTGGAACGCGTCTCGTTTTCTTCTGGCAATTGTCTTTCCCATCTTCATTTCCTTTGCCTGTCCGACGGCAAGCCCGCGTGTTGCCTGCAGTGTAGAGCCCGCCCGGGTGGCCAGGCACCACCCGGGTGGGTGGTCTGGGCGGGTGGGTTTGGCCGCCCGCCGGGCGGTATCTGGTCTATAATGCGCTCATGTCCGGCGATCTGCTCCGCACGAAACTGTTCATCCCCCCGGCCAGGCCGACGCGGGTGGCGCGCCGGCGCCTCGTCGAGCAGCTCAACGACGGGGTGCGATCCGGTTGCCGGCTCACGCTCGTATCGGCTCCGGCCGGTTTCGGCAAGACCACCCTGATCGCCGACTGGCTGGCGCACGACCTCGAGGGCGCGGCGCGGCGGGCAGACGCTCCGCCGTCTTCGGCCTGGCTCTCCCTCGACGAGGGGGACAATGACCCGTCGCGCTTCGTGACGTACCTGGTGGCCGCCTTGCAGCGGATCGAGGCGGCCGTTGGCGCCGCCGTTGCGGTCATGCTCGGCGCCCCCCAGCCGCCTCCCCTGGAGCCGATGCTGACAGCGCTGCTCAACGACCTGGCCCAAATGGACAGGTGTGGCGACATGCAGACGCCGGCCATCCTCGTGCTCGACGACTATCACCAGATCGCCGCCGCGGCGATTCATGACGCAGTCGCGTTTCTCCTGGATAACCTGCCCCCATGCCTCCACCTGGTGGTGATCACCCGCTCCGACCCGCCGCTGCCCCTGTCTCGCTGGCGTGTGCGCGGGCAGATGTCAGAGATCCGCCAGGCTGACCTGCGGTTTACGGCTGTAGAAGCCGCCGACTTCTTGAACCGGGTGATGGGTCTATCGTTGGCTACGGGCCAGGTCGAGATGCTGGAGGCCCGCACCGAGGGCTGGATCGCCGGGCTGCAGCTGGCCGCCCTTTCGCTGCGCGATCGCGATGACGTCGCCGGGTTTGTTGCGGCGTTCGGCGGCAGCCACCGTTTTGTGATGGACTACCTGACCGAAGAAGTCCTGCGAGGCCAGCCGGCTGAGTGGCGGCAGTTTCTCTTGCAGACCGCCATCCTCAAGCGGCTGTGCGGGCCGTTGTGCGAGGCGGTGACCGGCCAGGCCGGTGGGCAGGATATCCTCGAGCAACTCGACGCGGCGAACCTGTTCCTCGTCCCTCTGGACGATGAGCGGACCTGGTTTCGCTATCACCATCTCTTTGCTGATGTGATGGCCGACCGGCTGCGGCGATCCGCGCCGGAGCAGGTCCGGGATCTGCACCGGCGGGCCGCGGCGTGGCTGCGCCAGAACGGCCTGTTCGCCGAGGCGGTCGAGCACGCCCTCTGGGGCGACGATACCCGCCTGGCCGCGGAGGTTGTCGAGGGTCAGGCGCTGGCTTTGCTCAAAGCCGGCGCGGTTTCTACTCTGCAGGGCTGGCTCGACAGGCTGCCGGCAGAACTCGTTCTCGAACGCCCCGGGTTGGCGGTGGCCGCCGCCTGGGTCGATCTGCTGACCGGCAAGCTGGAGCAAATCGAAGATCATCTCTCAGCCGCCGAGAAGACTCTGGACGCCCGCGTCGACCCGGACGCGCTGCGGGGCCAGATCGCCGCCATTCGCACCTATGTCGCGGCCCTTCTGGGCCAGCTGGATCAGGCCGTTGCCCAGGCCGCCGTGGCGCTTGACGTGCTCCCCAAACACGACCACTCCGTGCGCTCCGTGGTCACCTTCGTCCTGGGCGGCGTCCACTATCTGCGGCAGGAGTGGCCCCGCGCCGTGGCGGTGATGTTGGAGGCCAGTCGCCTGGGCGCACAGGCGGGCAACACCCATGTGGCCGTCGCGGCCCTGAGTTCGGCCGGCGATCTGTGGCGACAGCTGGGGCAACCGGCCGATGCCGAGGAGGCTTATCGCCAGGCCTTGCAGCTGGGCGCCGACCGCCACGGCAAGCCACTGCCTATGGCCGCCAGCGCTTATTCCGGCCTGGCGACCCTGCGCCTGAGCCAGGGCGACGGCGACGGAGCGCGGGCGTTGGTCCTGACCGGCCTGGAACTGGGGGAGAAATGGCTCAACGCGGACAGCCAGGTCAGCTGTTACCTGACGCTGGCGCAACTGGAACACCGCGAAGGCCACGCCGACAGGGCCCGGGAGGCGCTCGACAGGGCCCGCGGCCTGGCCGCCAGCCATCAGCTGACGCCGAGCCTGGAAGCGCAGATCGCCACCCTGGAGGCGGCTATTCAGGCCCGGCCTGTGGGCGAAGACACCGGTCTGCCGGAGCCCCTCAACGACCACGAACTGCGCGTGCTGCGCCTCGTGGCCGCCGGTCTATCCAACCGCGAGGTGGCCGACGAGCTGTACCTTTCGGTCAACACGGTCAAGTGGCATCTCAAGCACGCCTACGAGAAGCTTGACGTGCACAATCGGGTGGCGGCCGTTACCCGGGCGCAGGAGTTGGGGCTGCTTTAGCGCCACCGCCACCCGCGCCTTCTCGCCTCCCATTCTCCTGGGACTACACCGCAAAGGCGGCGCATACTTGCCGTGGACGGGCCCTGGTCTTCAGTGCGCTATTCTTACGGCCTGCCCGCGCTTCCGGGTCAACGTGCCGGTTAGGTAGGTCGAGGCAAAGATCAGCGAGAATGGGATCCACGTGCCCAGAAGGCTGGCGAACATCTCGAAGTTTCCCAGTACGAGCAGGGAAACGACGAACAGATCCATGAAGATCACAAAGCCCACAAAGATCGCTGCCGTCTGCAGCGGCGCAGTGTAGGCGAACCGGCGGAAGTAGAGTATGGAGACCGCCGTGAAGATGATGGGCGCGGCGGCTGCGTGGATGATAAGGGCGTTTTCAATGGTCGTCGTGGCCATGCCAATGGCCATCGAGGCGGTACAGAGCGCCCAACCAACGAAGGCGTGGAGACCAACGATGAGGATCTTCGGCCGGGTCAGCCTCTCCGAATGGGTTGACGGATTCTTTCTGATGATCACCGGTTCACTCCCCTTGACTCGACGAGTCACTCAGTCGATATCCCCATTATAGGCATCCCGGCCCGCTTGTGGTCCTTCATAGAAGACCACCCACCCGGGCTACCCGCCTGGGTGGTGATTGACCACCCCACGCGCTGGTAGACTGGCCGCATGACGACAACTTCGGGGTATGGAAGGGCTTTCAGACAAGGCATAGGACAACACGCCGATGGCCACGTTGTACGAGATCCGAGTCAAGGGGCATCTGGACGAGCGCGACGCAGATTGGCTGGAAGGGCTGTCGATGACGCTGCACTCAGATGGGGAAACGATCCTGCAAGGACCCGTCGCCGACCAGGCGGCGCTGTATGGCCTGCTGCTGAGGTTGCGCGACCTGGGCATCACACTCCTTTCGGTACGTGATGCCGGCCCGAAAACCCGGCGAACAAGCGGATGAAGGCTCTTTATTGGCCGGGGCGCACCCGGCGTTAACTGGAGGCATCGGGATGAAATCGTATCGGCTGGCGGTTGGCTACATCGTCGTTCTCGTGCTTATCGCGCACGTAGTGGTGGGCGAGGAGTACGTCTGGTACCGGCACAGCATCAGCCAGTTGGCCGGCCAGGGGTATGCGCAGGCCTGGATCATGCGCGCGGCGTTCATCGGCTTTGGCGTGCTCGTCCAGCTTGCCGGCATCGGCCGCATCCGGGCGGCACGCCGGCACGGGTACCGCGAATTGCCGATCATGGCCTACGGCCTCTGCATCCTGGCCTCCGGCATTTTCTCCGCGCCGCCGTTCGTCGAGGGCATCTCCTACTCGGCGCCGGAGGCGCAACTGCACACCCTCTTCGCTAGCGCGGGCGGGTGGGCCTTGACGGCCGGCATCTTCCTCTACCTGCTCACCGACGCGCCGAACGAGAGGAAAATCGTGCACGCGGTCGCCCTGGTCTTGACCATGGGCATGGCCGGCGCCTTCTTCGCGCTACCGGCGGCCTCGGGGGCGTTTCAGTACCTGTTGTGGCTGGTCGGCTTCGCCTGGCTGGCGTATCTTGGATCGGGCGCGCGCCTCGCCCCCCCGGGCAATGCGGTACTTGAAACAGCCTAGAGAACCGGGCAGGGAGCTGGGGCTCGCAAGGATGGCCCCGCAAACACCCTAAGGGTGCGTTCGCACCCTTAGGGTGTTTGCGCCAGGCCGTCCCGGTTACGCACCCGCAGGCGGCTCCCGCCGCCCGCCACCACCTTGACCGCCAGCGCCACCCGGTTCGCCGCGTTCAACCCGTCCCAGTAGGCCTGCTCGATGGCCGCCGGCGCCGCCGGGAGCGGCAGCCAGAGCGGCTCGCCGACGAAGGGGGGCAGCGGGTCGCCGTCGCCCCGGTAGGTGGTCAGGCCATAGCCAAAGCCGGGCGGCGGCGGCGCCGGGCGGTAGGTGAACCGGTCGGTGCGCGCCGGATCGGCCGCGTTCGCCTTCAAGATGCTGAGCGTGATCGGGGCCACGTCGTCCCCCGGCGCCAGCATGCCGCTGATGCGTGGCGTGTAGTTGGGCGCGTCCGGCTCCCGCTCGCGCGTGCGCAGCGCCTCATCGAACGTGCCGCCCGCCCGCAACGCCTCATGAAGCGTGCGCGTCTGGTCGCCGTTGCTGACCAGGTAGACGCCCGGCAGCTCCAACATCGCCTCGTAGATAATCAGGTCGGCCTTCTCGATGCGGGCCGCGTCGATCGGCTCCGTGCGCAGGACGCCGCCCGCCGCCGTGAGCCGCCGGTTGCGGCTGTTGGCGCTGCGCCCCATGACCCAGTAGACGAGGACCCAATCGCCCGCCGCCGAGCGGCCGATCACCAGCCCGCGCCCCGGGTACGGGTTCCGCCGGATGTGGGTCTCAAAGTTCGCTTCCGCCAGCGCCGCGATCGTCATCGTTACCCCCTAATGGTGAAACAGCCGCGTGCCCGTCAGGGCCATGACCATCCCGTAGGCGTCGCACGCCGCGATCACCTCGTCGTCGCGCTGCGAGCCGCCGGGCTGGACGACGTAGGCGACGCCGCTGCGCGCGGCGCGGTCAATGCTGTCGCGGAACGGGAAGAAGGCGTCCGACCCGAGGGTGACGCCGCCGAACCGCTCGAGCCAGGCCCGCTTCTCGGCGGCCGTGAGCCGGGCGGGCGGCTCGGCGAAGCTCTCCCGCCAGTGCGCCTCCTCGGCCGGGGTCAGGTCGTCGCGCAGGAAGAGGTCGATGGCGTTGTCTCGCTCCGGCCGCCGGATGCCGGGGCGAAACGGCAGCGCCAGGACGCGCGGGTGCTGGCGCCAGAACCAGGTGTCCGCCTTGTCGCCGGCCAGCCGGGTGCAATGGATGCGCGACTGCTGCCCGGCGCCGACGCCGATGACCTGCCCGTCATAGACGAAGCAGACGGAGTTGGACTGAGTGTATTTGAGCGCGATCAGGGCCACGATCATGTCCCGGCGCACGTCGTCGGGCAGATCCTGGTTGGCGGTGACGGGTGGGCCCAGGGCGGCCGGCGCCGGCACGTAGTCGTTGCGCTGCTGGGTGAAGGTGACGCCGAAGACCTCGCGGCGCTCGGTCGCCGGCGGCTCATAGGCCGGGTCGATCGCGATCACGCGGTAGGCGCCCCCCTTCTTGGCCCGCAGCAGCGCCAGGGCTTCCGGCGCATAGCCGGGGGCGATGACGCCGTCGGACACCTCGCGCGCCAGCAGCCGGGCGGTCGGCTCGTCGACGACGTCGCTCAGGGCCGCCCAGTCGCCGAACGACGAGAGCCGGTCCGCGCCGCGGGCGCGGGCATAGGCGGTGGCCAGCGGCGAGAGGTCGGCGTCGGCGGCGAAGTGGCTCCGGCGCACCGCCTCGCCCATGGGCACGGCGACGGCGGCGCCCGCCGGGCTGACGTGCTTGAAGGAGGCGGCTGCCGGCAGCCCCAGCGCCCGCTTCAGGTCGCGCACAAGCTGCCAGGCGTTGAGCGCGTCGAGCAGGTTGATGTAGCCCGGGGCGCCGTTGAGGACGCGCAGGGGCAGCTCGCCCGCGGCCATGTGGACGGCTGCCGGCACCTGGTGTGGGTTGCAGCCGTAACGCAAGTCGATCTGTCGGTTCATCGCGTCCTCACCCTAAACTCGCTCGCCGCCTTCCATTGGTTCAGACCGGAACGGGACGCTGAACGCGCCCGGCTATCTCACCGATCATCGTGCACCGCGATCCAGCGGTTCCGCAAGTTCTCATTGCGGCTGTTCGCCACCCCTTCGCGGCCGTCGATGCCCCGTTGGATCGCTTCCAGGCCCCGGTCGATGGTCTGCTTGACCACCTCCAGCGGCGTGAGAGGTATCGGCTGCGGGACATAGTCCAACCCGGTCTGTAGCGCCCTGGCCGTATCCCGCAAATCGGGCGACTCCAGATTTTCTTTGATACTGGCCACGTCGTCACGGAACTGCTCGCCCTTTTCCAGGGTCTTGTAGCCACTCTTGAGCTGCTTGAGCGACTTCGGCAGCATCCAATCCGGCACTTTCTTGAGGACGTTCAGCCCTTTTTCGCGCAGTTTGACGTCCCACGACTTCTTGGGGTTGCACGGAGAGGGGGCGTCCTCTTCGGCGGTGCCCGTAGGGTCGATGAAGTTGACCGGATCGTTGCTCACGTAAGCATAGAGGTTGCTGTCGCCTCCGCCAAAGCCGATGGGATCCTTGCTGATCCAACGACCGCTGCTCGGATCATAGTCACGCCAGCCAAAGCGGACCAGGCCAGTGTCCCGATCATAGAGCCCGCCGGCAAAACCAAACGGCTGAAAGCCCGGACTCGTATCCTGGGTCACATTGCCCCAGGCATCGTAATCCAGTCGTTGCGCCACCTGCCCGTTCGCCACGTTCACGACCAGGCGTGGGCTGCCCAGCTGGTCGGCCACGATGCGATAGGTCTCGCCTCCCTTGACGAGGTATTCCGGCACATTGGCCCGCGCGCCGTACACAAAGCGGCTGACCACATTGCCCGCGGCGTCCAGTTCGGCCACCGGTTGGAAGGCTCCCTGATAGAGAAAACCCTGGATCAAGGCGCCATCTACTTCCTTGCCCACGCGCCGGTTGAAGCTGTCAACCCGGTAGGTGATCTGCTGGCCATCCGGGAGGGTCACCGCCAGCAGATTGCCCACCTCGTCGATCTGGTAGGCGGTTACCGCGCTGCCGGCAGTTTTGCTGGCCAGCTCACCCGCTGCTGTGTACGTGTACTGGATCGGGCCCGCCTGTGTCAGGCGGTCTTGCGCGTCATAGGTGGCATTGGCGCCATTGCTGCTGAGGCGATTGCCGTTGGCATCGTAGCTGTAGCTGCCAATGATCGCCCCATCCCGACGCACCTCGGTCAGGCGGCCCGCCACGTTATAGGTGTAGGCGTAGCTGTTCGTCACCCCGCCTATGGTCTCCACCTTGGTCGTGATTCGGCCGTTGCTATCGCGGGTAAACACCACCTGATACAACGTGCCGGCATTGTACCGCGCCACGTAGCTGGCTGCTTCGCCGAACGGGTTGTACGTCCAGGCGTCATTCACGCCGCCGATGGTGCTGCCCGTTACCAGGCCGTGAGCCGCGTGCCGGGTAATCACCAGGCTGCCGGCGCCGGTCAGCAGGAGATCTTGATCGTACTGATAGGCGATGGGCGTGGCGCCGTTCACCTGGATCGAGTCAATGAGCCAGTCGCCGTCGTAGGCCAGCTCAACCGTGCCGGCCACCGCGCCGCCTTGCAGCCTGCGGGTCACCAGCGGGCCATCGTACTCATAGCCCAGCGTGATGCCGCTGGGGTCGCTGGTGGATTGCAGGCGACCGGCGCCGTCATAGGTCAGGCTCCGTGTGCCGCGCGCCAACGCCACATGGCCCAGGCGGTAACCGTCGTGCAGATAGCCGACCGAGAGGCTGCCCCCACCGGGGCGGGTGAAGGTGGCCAGGTTGTTGTCGGCGTCATAGGTCCATTGAGAGCTGCCGGCACCACCGACAGCCGGGGGCGTGTAGGTCTGCGGTTGATTATCGGCCGTATAGGCGAAGGTGTGCGCGGTCCGCCCCGGCGGGGTGAGTCCGGTCTGGTTCCCGGCCGCATCATAGGCGAAGCTGACGGTGCGGCTGCCCGGCAGATCGACCGACAGAACCCGGCCCGTGGCATCATGGGTCATGGTCGCGCTGCGCCCGTCCGGCCCGGTCTGGCTGATCAGCCAGTTGGCCGCGTTGTACCCGAACTGGGTGGCTCGGGTTGATCGCGCCATCTGCGTCAGCCGCCCGCGGCTGTCGTAGGTGAATTGCGTCTCGGCCAGCGCGCCGCTGCTATCGACGTTGGCCGACAGAACACGTCCGGCGGTATCGAGGACATATTGCTCGCGGCGCCCTGCCGGCGACGTGATGACCACGGTGCGGTTGGCGGCCGTGTAGCTGTAATCCCAGGTGCGGCCATCGCTGCTCACGCTCTCTTGCAGGCTCACCAGGCTGAAGGGGTTGCCCGGTGTCGAGAGCGAGACCGTGCGCGCGGCCGTGACCACATTGACAAAGCCGCCGGTCGTCGAAATGGTCGTCGAGGCTGCCAGCGGCGCATTCATCCCCCAACGCGGATCGGGGGCGTAGGTCACCCGCTCGGTGGTGCCATCGGGATCCGTCATCGTCCACACGCTACCCTCGCCGATCAGCAGGCTCCGTACCGTGCCATCGGGGGCGGTGACCGTGCGCAGGCGATCCCCATTGGACAGCACCTCGGTGGCGTATACCGTGGTCTCCCCCAAGCCGGTGGTCAGCGTAACGGCCGTGTATCCCGGTTGCTCCAGGCGTGCCATGTTCTTCACCCCACCGGCCGCGTTGGTGTCCCGGGTGAGACGGCCCTGGCCATCGTATTGAAACTGGTGGACGCCGCCGCGTGGGTCGGTTAGCGACGTCAGCAGACCGTTGGCGGTGTAAGCCAGCGTCGTCGTTTCCCCAGCAGGATTGACCGCGGTGCGCAAGTAGCCGCCGCCGGTCAGGGTCAGGTTGGTGCGCTGGCCGCCAGAGGCGATGATGGCTGTCGGTTGCCCGTTGCCATGGCGCGCGATCTGAGTGAGGTTGTCGTTGGCGTCGCTGATGGTGGTGAGATAGCCGTTGGCATCATAGCCAAAGGTGTACAACGTGGCCCCGGTCAACGCATGCAGGGTGCGAAGATGACGACCGGCGCTGGAAAACACATAGACTTCGGCGCCAGCGGGATCGGGGAGATAGATAGTTTGCCCCAGGTCAGCGCTGTCCGGCTGGGGCAAGCCAATGCGCTCCAGGCGCGTGGAGCTGTTATTGATCAGCAACCCGCCATCGGGAGTCAGCTCCAGGCTGTTGTTGGCGCCCAGACTGCTGAAACAAGCCTGCTGCGCGCTGTAACCGTTGTTGTCCTGCTGGGCGGTGCAGCCATCGCGCCCGGCATAGCTGCTGATCGCGCCAACGGGGGAGACGCGGCGGACCCGATCATAGAATTGGAAACGGGTGCGAATGAAAACCACCCCGTTTTCATCGACCGCCACGCTCTGGGGATTGCCGACACTGGCGTCGAGCGCTGGACCGCCATCGCCCCAGGTGCCCTGAAGGCCATTGCCGGCCAGGCGGCGCAACATGCCGTCCGGGCCGATGCGGGTGACGGTATTGGCCAGGGGATGGGTCAATAGCAGACCGCCATCGGGCGCAAAAGCCATGCGTCCCGGCCGCGGCAGCGCCCCCCAGGCCAGGGCGGGTATGCCGGCCAGATCGGCATCGGGCGTCATGTCACCCCCCGCGCCGGCGATCGTGTGGATGATGCCGTCAGGTGTAATCTTGCGAACGCGGTTGTAGTAGCCGCCTGCTTCGCGGAACTGGGGCGATTCGGCGATATAGAGACTGCCGTCAGGGCCAAAAAGGATGTCTTCCGGGTTGTTCAGGCGGGCGGCCACGGCGGGGCCGCCGTCCCCATTGGGCAGGCCGCTCTGGTTGAAGAAGGTGCCGGCAATGGAAGAGATCGTGCCATCCGGATCGACGCGCCGGATGAGGCCGACATTGAAGTTGTCGTAGGTGGTGGCGATGTACAGCGCGCCATCGGGGCCAACGGCCAGGCCATTCAGATAGAAGCCCAGGGTGGCCTCCGTGGCCGGGCCGCCGTCACCGGTGGGCAGCCCCTGATTGCCGTTGCCGGCCACGTGGGTCAGGGAACCATCCGCGTTGAGGCGCATCACGCGCCGGGCAAAGGTGTCGATGAAGTACAGCGTGCCGTCGGGGGCCGTGGTGAAGTCACCCATGTTGCTGACACCGGCGGTGTCGGGAATGACGGCCGCGACCACGGGCCCAATGTCGCTCGCGCCGAGATCCCGGCCGTCGCCCAGATGCAGCACGCCGTCGTTCGGATCATAGGCGTGATGGTCGCTCAACGTCCAGGCGCCCAGCCCCACGGCCGCGGCGGCATCCCAGACGCCCAGGGAGCGGCTGTAGCTGACGACCATGTTGATGCCGCAGAATTCGGCCGCGGTGGAGGAGGCGGGGGGGTAGTTGACGTACTGGCAGTATTCACGACCGCTACTGATGAAGACGTTGTCGCCAAACTGGCCGAAGCTTTGCTCGAACTGGTCACTGGTGTCGTAATACTCGTAGTCGTAGACGTAGCGCAGGGTGACGCTGGCGACAGGGCGGCCGTTCGTGGCGCGGCCATAGCCATCCTGGCCATCCCAGACGAAGCGGTAGGTGAGATTGGGGGCCAACGCCTCCACGGTCCCGCTGTAAAGACCGGGCACGCCAAACGGCTGTCCGACGCTGTTCCGCCCCCAGCGCTTGACCACGACCTGCCCGCCAACGGCCAGCTCCATGTAGATCGATTTGAGCGTGGCGGGCGGGGCCCCAACGGTGATCGGAATGTCGAGGGTGTTGCCCACTTTCCAGCCGGGAACGCGCTTGCTGTTGTAGTGGAGCGTGAACGGTGTGCCCACGATGGGCAGTGATTCGCCCAGAGCCTGGGTGTCACAGTAGATGATCGAGCCGGCGGCGGAGCATTCGCCCGGGAGGTCGCTGTTGGGCGGCGGCAGCGGCGGCTGTTCGGCATCGGCCGGCGGGCCAAAAGGCCAGTTGAAATCCCAGGGAGAGAAGTGGGGGATGAGGACGCGCCACAACTCCGCTCCGGCCGCGTACAGCGAGGCCAGTTGCTGCCGCTCGGCATCGACAATGCCCAGCTCGGCCAGGGCGGCGCCGGTGTCGACGACGCCATCGCCGTCGACATCCAGGTTGGCCCGGCCGCCGCTGATAGAGAGGATTTTGACGACACGGCCGTTATCGGCCGGTATCCATCTGGCCTGCTCATCGTCGTAGTAGCCCACGGGAACGGCGCTGCCCACGGGCGCACCGATGAGGTTCTCCGTGTAGTTGACAACGGGCTGGTCGAAGACGATGTCCTGGCCCCCTGATTCATCGAAGGCGAAGTCAACGGCGTATGTGTAGCCAGAGGTGGGGGGCAGATCGCCGGGCATGGCGGCTGCCCCGGCGATGCCGGCCGTGTATTCGGTGGCCCGGAAGGTCAACGAGGACGAAGCCGGAGCCCGACTCCCCTGGGCCGCGACATAGCTGGCAAAGGCGCCCGGGGGAAAGAGCAGCGTGGCCCGGCGCGTGCCATCGTCATCGCTGACCACGCTGCCTTGAGCGACCTGAAAGCCGGTGGTGTTCGTCGTATTGATCGGCGTGGCCTGTGTGTCCGGCGTGATCAGCACGACGGGCTCGGCCACCGCAAATTGGCGGCGACGGGTTTGCAGGCGGCGCTGGGCCGATAGATAGCCAGATTTATGGTATTCGATGACGACCGGCCCTCCCCCGTTGAGGACGAAGTTAAACAGGCCGTTGCCGTCCGTAACGGTCTGGCCAAATTCGGGGTGATCTTTGAGGGTGATGGTGACGCCGGCAAGGGGCTGGCCGGCGCGATCGGTCACGTTGCCGCGCAGGACGGCGACGCATTTCCGATCAATCACGCGGGCGCTCAGGCCCGTCTGCACCGGGTTGCCGCCCGTGTAGAGGAAGCGGGTGGCTTCGTAGATGTCGTAGCTGACAGAGCGGTCAAGGGTGGCCGGAGCATCAAGGCCCCGGATGGCCACCTCAGGCTGCTCCAGCAGCGGTTGCCCGACCCCGCCAACTCTGTTGAGAAACGGCAGATAGAGGCTGAAGCTGACCTGAGACTGGCAGGACAACGAAGCAACCGTTGTCGTGACCGAATCCACGGGAAAAAGCCGGGGAGCCGGCGCGACCGCCTGTTGTGGCGCCGCGGCGCTAGACAATGGCTGTGGCCCAACCGATACCAGAGCAAACAGCAGCAGGAGGGGGAGCATTGTACGTGCCATGATACCTCTCAGACGAAGGCGTCGACCCGACACCCGGATGCACCGGTCTATGGCCATAGACCGGTCATGGGCCAGGCGCCGAGCGGTCAACTGTTTTGGAGCTTTGTCAATTGCGGACAGCAGGCCAACCCCATTCCTGAGCCAGGACGCCCCTTGAACCCGCCCACTGTCGCGTTGCCCAGAGCACTCAATTGCGTGGCATTCAAGGTCGAGGCCATCGTCAATGGAGCAGATCCCAGCGCAACACCCAACCACTTCGTGCTCATGAGCACGTTTCTCGGCGTATTCAATTGCTTGCATTTCGGAAGGGATATTCAGGCGTCTGAAGTGGCTCAAATGCGTGAATACGGCGACAGTATGGGTTTATCGAGATCGCCTGTCAACATTGGGAAATAAATCACAAACGGGCCGGGCGGCGCCGTGGTCTGTCAGCCGCGCGAACCGCCTCGCCGCGCCTTGTGGACGGCTGCCGGCAACGGGTGCGGGTTGCCGCCGCAACGTGCGTCGAGCTGCCGGTTCATCGCGCCCTCAGCCCGTTCGTGACAATGGCTCCTCCCCGCCCGGCCTGGAGCCCTTCTTAATGTGGCAGGGGCACCAAGATGTGCTT
>JBFGLK010000002.1:0-18937 GCA_041576195.1 Promineifilaceae bacterium (SeqCode) | reverse complement strand
GTCCGCCGGCGCCTGCCGCGCCAGGCGAAGAAGACCCGGCCATGACCATGCCCTCGCCCCTGCAGCAACCGCTTTGGGAGGATCTCATCCCCGACGACGAGGACGGGGATTACGAGGATGACCTCGTGCCGGAGGCGATCGATCTCGTCCGGCAACTGAATAAGGCGTCGACCTCGTTGCTGCAGCGGCGCTTCCGTATCGGCTACACGCGGGCAGCGCGCATTATCGACGTCATGGAAGAGCAGGGGATCATAGGGCCGCCGACCGGTACCAGCAAGGCCCGCGAGGTGCTGCCCTGGTCGGTGGAGTCCACCAGCCAGGCAGAGGACGCAGGGGCCGAGACCCCGGCCTGACGGTCACGCCCGCTCGCCACCATCAACCACGCAACCACCCATCATGGCCCATTTGACCGGAGAGGAACGCGCGCGCTACGTGCAGGGGATGTTCACCCGCATCGCCGCGCGTTATGATCTCATGAACCGGCTGATGACCGTCGGCCAGGACCGGCGGTGGCGCCGGGTTGTCATCCAGGAAGCCCGCCTGCCCGCGGGCGGCCGCCTGCTGGACATCGCCACGGGGACAGGCGACATCGCGCTAGAGGGGCTACGCCTCGTGCCGGAGCTGGCGGCTTTTGGGGGCGACTTCACGCTGGAGATGATGCGGGTGGGGCGCGTGCGCGAGGAGCGACAGGGGATACGCTGGGTTGGGGCCGATACGCTGGCCCTCCCCTTTCCGGACGCCACATTCGACGCGGTGACGTCGGGCTTCTTGATGCGCAATGTCATCGACGTTCCGGGCGCGCTGCGCGAGCAGGTGCGGGTGACGCGACCGGGAGGACGAATCGTGGTGCTCGAGTCCAGTCCGCCCAAGCGCAACCTGCTAGGGCCTTTCATCCGCCTGCACCTGGGGGTCGTCATTCCGCTGCTGGGCCGGCTGGTCACGGGCAACGCGGATGCCTATCGCTACCTGCCGGAGTCGACGCGCATGTTCCAGGGGCCGGAGTCGCTCGCACGCCTCATGGAGGAGGCGGGCCTGATCGACGTGCGCTATCGCCTATACATGTTCGGCACGATCGCGATCCATGCCGGCACCCGGCCGGCGCCCCGCTAAGCCAGGGGAAAGTAAGCCAGTAACAGCCAGCCGAAGAACAGGGCGTTGCCCAGGGCATAGGCCCAGGGGGCGTCGGCGACAGCTCCCGCCGCGGCCATGAGCCCGAGGACGGCCGGTAACACGGGCAGAAGCAGGATCAGGACGCCCAGCTCGGGCACCAGCGTGATCAGCACAAGCAGTCCGGCGATGACCAGACCGGAGTGGGCCAGCCACCAGAGCACGCGCGTGCCGGCAGGCCGTCCCGCCTGCGCCCGCCCGGCGGCGAGCAGCCAGGGCAGGCAGAGCAAGGAGAGCGGGAGCCACCAGACCAGCCGCGCCGGGATGAGCAGCCACGGTAGCCAGACGAAGTGGGCCAGCGCCCCAACCGCCAGCCAAAGAAAGGCGAACAGGGCCAACCCACGCAGCCCGTCCCGGCCTGGCGGGCGCGGTGGAAGACCCCCCCCGACCAGCCATATCGCGCCCAGAGCGAAGAACCACAGCGCCAGCCCGCCGCCGACGACGAGCCCGGCCAGGTTGTCCACCGGAATGAAACGGTGGAGCAGCGCCACGGCGCCGGAAGCCAGGAAGGGGGCCGGTAACAGGGCGAAGGCCGCCCGCCGGCCGCCCATGGGCGGCTGGCCGGCGCCTTCACGCCGGCGCAGCGCCGGAGCCACGGCCACCGCGAGCAGCAGCGCGGCTACGACCTGCACGCCGTACCAGGGCAGGCGGCGATCCACGTAGGACGCTGTGGCCGCGGTCATCTCGAAGGCCCGATCGAACCAGCGCCGGGCGCCCTCGTGGCTCTCGCGGCTGAAGAGAATGAGGATGTGCTCGACCTGCGGGACGATGGTCAGCGCCCGCCCGCGCCGGCCGGCCAGATCGTCGTTCGGCCCACCGGCTTCCTCAAGCAGCCGTCGGGCATTGTCGGCGAAGCGTGGCTCCCAGGCCCCGGCCTGGAGCAGGAGGTTTGGCGGCCGGTCGGGGGTGACTATCGCGGCGACGGGGGAGACGGCCACCACCGCGACATAGCGCTCGGGGTGGTCGTTGCCGGCGCGCAGCACGGCGCCGCTCCCCATGGAGTGGCCCAACAAGCCAACCCGGGCCGCATCCACTTCCGGTTGGGCGATCAGGCGCTCGTAGGCCCGGTCGAGGTCGCGCGCCAGGCTGTCGCCGGCCACATCCAGCCGGTTCGCGTTGGCCGCGTGGCCGGCGAAGTCCCAGAGCATCACGGCGTAGCCGGCCCGCGCCAAGACGGTGGCGTAGCCCAACATCAGCTGCTGCGATCCGCCAAAGCCATGGGCGACGAGGATGCCGGGGGTCCCGCGCGCACTTTGCGGCGCCAGGAAGGTAAACGGCTGACCGGCTTCCCGGTCGCGCCGGACGGTGAGCCCCGATCGTGTTTCCAGCACAGCCAGCCACGAGATCAGGAGCGCGGCCAGCGCCAGGGCGACCAGGAGACGACGGGGGCTTAGGAGGGACATGCGTGATGACTCTGGGATGGGGTCGTGGCTCACTCAGGCGAGGCTGCCGGCCTCTTGCCGGCGCTCGCGCGTCCCCGCCAGGCGGAAGAGGCCGGCGAGCATGAGAGCGGCCGCCACGAGCAACGGGCCGAGGATCTCCAGACTGATGGCGTCCGCGAGCACACCCGCCATGGCGGGAATCGCCGCCATGCCGATAGCGCCTGCGCTGACCTGCAGGCCGATGACATTGGACGCGTGGCTCGCGCCAACGCGCCGGCCGGTCGTGGCCATCATCAGGGGGTAGAGAGGGGACAGCGCGAGGCCGAGGAGGGCCAGGGCCGCTACGCTCAGCGCCGGCGGCCCGGGCAACGTGTACAGGATGCAGGCGACCAGGGCCAGACCCAGCGCGCCTGATACCAGCCGGCTCAGGTTCACGCGATCGCCCAGCGCCCCGACGACAACACGCCCAACGGCCAGGCCGCCCCAGAAGAGGCTGACGGCCGTGCCGGCCAGAGCGGTCGGGATGGCCCGGCTTTCTGTCAGCAGCGAAAACGACCACTGACCCGCGGTGATCTCCAGGCCGGTGTACATGAAGAAGAGGCCCAGGCTGATCCACGTCATGGGGAGCTGGATGGTCTCGACCAGCGCCGTTGTGTCCGGCCGGCCCGGCGACCGGCCATCTCGCGTCGCCGGCCACGAGCCGGCGCTCCAGGCAAAGACGAGGCCGAAGGCCGCGAGGACGCCGGCACCGATCAGGTACCAGCCAGGCCAGGTTTGGCCAGACAGGAGGAAGGCGGTCAGCAGCACGGGCCCGACGGTGGCGCCCAGAGCAAACATGAAATGGAGCCAGCTCACGTGGCGGGCATGGTAGCGCAGGGTGATGGCGTTGTTCAGGCCGGCATGCAACGCCCCGGTGCCGAGTCCGATGACCAGGCCGAAGAGCACGAGCGTCCACCAGCCGGGGGCCAGGGCGAAGCCGATCATGCCGGCAGCCGAGACCATGTTGGCCAGCAAGAGGAAGTAGCCCAGACCCAGCCGGGCCACCAGGCGGCCGCTGACGGCGCTGGCGGCGAGCGTGCCCACGGTGCCCATCGCCAGCAGCCAGCCCATGGCGTCCAGTGGCTGGGTGAATGTGTCGCGAATCGAAGGCCAGGCCACTCCCAGGACGGCGCTAAACAGGCCCAGGGCCAGGAAGTCCAGGAAGGCGAGGGAAAGGGCCAGCCTGCCATTCTCTTTCATGGCGATGCGGGCCTCACGGCGCCGTTAACCAGGCGCCAGGATCGTCGGACATGATGACCGACATGGGCACAAACGTGTAGCCGCGAGCCTGCATCTCGCCGATATACCTGTCGATCGTCTCGGGCATCTCGGGATGGTTCGTATGGGCGTAGAGGATGGCGCCCGGATAGGAGCCTTCGCGCATCGTCTGGCACATGATGTCCGCGCTCGTGTCCTCCCGCCAATCCTCGGCGCTGCCGGTCCACACCACGGTGGTCCAGCCGGCGGCGTAGGCGGTCTCCAGGACGGCGTCGGAGCGGGAGCCAAAGGGGGGCCGGAACCAGGGACGGGTCGTCTGGCCGGTCAACGACTGGACCACGGCTTCGGTCCGCTCCAGCTCCGCCAGGATCTGGTCTGCCGGCACGTCTTTCAAGTTCTGATGCGAATAGGCGTGGTTGGCCATCTCGTGCCCACGCCGGGCCAGCTCGCGCACCCAGTCCGGGTAGGTGTCTGCCCAGACGCCCAGGATGAACATAGTGGTGCGCACGCCGCGGCGGTCGAGGATGTCCAGTAGCTCTCTCAACGGCTCGGGGCTACCCTCGACGTCAAAGCCGAGATGAATAACGTTGGTAGCGCCGCTGCCGACGAACAGCTCGCCCGGGGTGGCCGGCGGGCGGGGCCACGGGCCCGGTTTCACCGCGTAGGGGGAGCGAGCCGCGGCCACCGCCTCACGCGGCCGGCAGGCGAAGACCGACGTGGGCGTGGGGGTTGGCGTCTCGGTGGCGGTTGGCGTGGGCGTCATCGTGGGGCCGGGCGTTTGAGAGGGCGTGGCGCTGGCGGCGGGCGTGGCGGTCGGGGTGGCGGACGGAATTGGAGTGGTCGAGGGCGGCGCCGGTATCGCCGTCGGCAGGGCCGTGGCCGCCGGCCGCGTCGCCGGTGGGGGTTGAGCCACGGCGGTCGCCGGCGCGGGCACAGCGGCCGGCGCGTTGCAGGCGACCAGGCTGAGGATCAATAGCAGCAGGCTGAGACGAATCACCAACGGGCTCCGCAGCTGGGTGGCCGCCTAATTGGGGGCGCGGCACGGGACGGAGTGGTTATATCCCAGCGGGAACGTGCCGGCAACGTAATGTTCGGCCACTCGGCCGGCGATGGCGAGATGTGATGCCCCTCGCCTAGGCCCGCTCGTCGTCCCAGGCGGCTAGCAGCATCTCTTTGAGGATCTGCCGCTCGCTCCGATAGGTCGCTTCGTCCACCTCGCCGGCCGCGAAGGCGTCGTCGAGGTCGGCGATGTCGGCCAGGAGCGCCTCGCGCTCCTCCGCTTCGGCGGCGAAGGCGTTTTGCCGTAGGCGCACCGTGGCCAGGACGGCCACGGCCAGCACGAGCACGAGCACCCCGGCGCCGACGATGAGCTCCGTGTTGCCGCCGGCGGTTGGGGGCGCCACCGCGCGCGGCCGCCCGGTAAACGTGAGGACCATCTGGCTGCCGGCAGGCTGCGGCTCCGCCGAGTACTGGAGGATGTCACCGCTCTCACCCGACATGGCGGTCCCTTCCAGCCAGTCGCCGGTCAGGCGCACGCCAACGTCCGGCATGACCACCGACATCACGTTGGTGTCGTAGAACAGGCGCTGGCTCAGGCTCATCCCCGGCTCGTAGGGGACGACGAACGTCGCCAGGAGGTTCATCACGCCCCGGCCGGGTCGCAGGGGGACGGTGTCCTGCCAGCCATCGGCGATGGGGAACAGCTCGTTGGTGGGCACGAAGGAATCCAGGGTCCCGAAGCCGCGCTGGAAGTCCGGGTTCTGAGCCTCCGCCGGGAGGGCGACGCGCACCGTGCCACCGGCCGGATCGCCGGAATCGCCGACGTAGACCCGGTCCGAGAGGTTGCTAAAGCTGTAGAGCTGGCTGATCTGCAGCAGGTCGCCCTCCACGGCGGCGATGATGTGCAGGCGCTCGAGCTGGATGACGCTGCCGTCGCTCGTGCTGTCGTAGACGGTGACGTCCAACACCGCCTCTGGGGCCGCTTCGCTGAGCTGACCGACGTCGCTGCTGAAGTTGATGCCCTCGTGACCGATGGTGGTCATGTAGACCCAGTGGGACGGCACTTCGTCCAGGGCAAAGGCGTAGGCGCCGTCGGCCGCCACGGTCGTGGTGTAGGTGTCGGCCAGAGTGAATGTGTTGGGATCGAAGGCCCGCAGTAATGCGCTGAGACCCTCGGTGGCCTGGCCACTGGTGCCGTTGGTCACCTGCCCACGCACCAGGCCGTTCAGCAGGGCAGCGGGGGCCGGCGCCGGGGCGGCCGCCGCGGCCGTGGCGTAGGCGTAGCTAAACGTGCGTCCGTAATCAACCAGAGACCAACGATCGTCCTCGGCGAGATCGGGCAACAGGTCGGCCAGGCGGTCGAACGCCGCCTGGTTGCTATTGTCGCGCCAGAACGCCGGGTCTTCGAGGAAGGCGAGCTCGGGCGCCGGGTCAAGCGCCTGGTAGAGGATCTGGCCGCGCTCGATCGAGGCCTGGGGAGTGCCCAGGCTATAGACGGCGGCGATCAGGTCCCAGCGGCTGTCCTCGGCGATCGGGTTGCTGCTGAGTGGACCGAAGGGGGGCATCCCCTGCTCCAGATTGCCGTTGGTGAGGGTGCGGAAGATCGATGCCGGCACGGCGGCGCGCAGGAAGGCGGGGTCCACAAAGGCCCGGGGTGGCGCCGGCAGGCGGGCGGCCATCTCGCCGTCGCCGCGGCCCTGGGGGCCGTGGCAATTCGCGCAGCGGTCGGCGTAGAGGGTGAGCCCGCGGGCGGCGTCCGGGAGGCCGGTGGGTGCCGGCACCGGCTCTTGCGCCCGGGCCGTCCGGGGCGGCATGGTCAGAAGGAGGCCGAGGGTGGCGGCGACAAGCAGCAGACGAGGAACGTGTCGAATCCAGTGCATCATGTTCGCGAGGGGTGGGTCAGGTTTCGGGCGTGGCCTTGCGCGCCAACGCGTGGCCGCAGGAAGCGCAGAAGCGATCGTCGAGATCGACCGAACGCCCGCATTGGGGGCAGAAGCGTGAGGGCGCGGGCTTAGCGCCGTTGGTCGCGGCGGGGGCTGGCGAGACCGCAGCCGGCGCTGGCGATTTCGGCGGCATCTGGCGCTGGCGGGCGATGGCGGCCTCAACTTCGTCGTCGATGGCCGCGACCGCGGGCGACGCCACCGCGATCTCGTCAAGGCGGCGCAGGACATCGGCGGCCCGCGCGCTCAAGTCTGCGCGCTGTTGCCCATAGACGTCGTCGGGCAGCTTGCCCGTCTCCCAGTCGAACTCCAACGCCCGCAGCTGGGACAGTAGCTGCGCCTTTTCCTGCGATAGACGACGCCACTCCGGATTGAGGACGTCCTGCCGCCGCCGCACGCGCGGCATCAACAAGGGAAACGTGATGAACATTCCGACCGCCACGAGTAGGGCGATGGCCAGCAATATTGAACCTGAGCTCATAGTGTGTGGTCCAGGCGAGCGGAGCCGCCACGCGCCAATCAGGCCTCTTCGGCCAGCAGCTCCCGCACGGTACGGTCAATCTGTTGCTGGCTCACCGGTCCAATGACAACCTGCCGGACCCTGCCGTCCTTGCCGATGAAGAACGTCTCCGGCACACCGGTGACGCGATATTCGCCGGAAATGATGGACTCCAGGTCCGGGGCATTCGGGTAGGTGATGTCGAATTCGCGCATGTATTCCAGCGACTTGGGCTCCACATCGACATAGGCGACGCCCAGGAAGAGGACGCCCTGGTCGCGGTAGGCCCGCCAGCTGTCTTCCAGCAGGTCGGCCTCCAGTCGGCACTCGACGCACCAGGAGGCCCAGAAGTTGAGCACCACGACCTGCCCGCGCATATCGTCGAGGGTGGCCACCGTTCGGCCGTCCCAGTCATATCCATCGAAGAACTGGACCTCAAAGGCGGGCGCCATCTGCCCGGGCTCGGGCCGGGTGCGATTCGTGTTGATCAGGCCCCATCCCAGCAGAAACAAGATGGCCACCGTGATGAGGCCGCCGAGGATGGACCAGCGGTTCAGAAGGCGGCGCGGGGACGACTCGACGGGAGGCGCACCGGTCTCCGCGGCGTCAGGGGCAATTGAAGCCGGGCTCAGGCCGGCCTCGGCGGGTTCGAGGGTTGTGTCGGTCATGATGATTCGCGCAATTCCCTTTCCACGCGGGCCAGATAGTCGTCTGCCGGTGGTGGCGTCTCGTCGGCAGGCGTCGCCGGGACGATGGCGTCACGCGGCGGCGTGGCGCGCAGCCGGTTCAAATAGCGGGCAAAGAAGAAGGCGCCGCCAACCACGGCAACGATGGGCAGCACCCAGACAATCAGGTCGAAGCCGCTTCGCGGTGGTTCGGCCAGCACCCGATCGCCATATTGCACCCGGAAGTACTCCATGATCTGGGTTTTGCTTTCGCCCTCACCCAGCTTGGTGCGGATGACCTCGCGCCAGTCCTTGCAGGCCTGCGTCGGGCAGACATCCAGGGGCGTGCTCTCGCACACCGGGCAGTACAGGTCCTTCGCTACCTCGTTGACCTGGTCGTCGGTGATGACGTCCTGGGCCGCGGCCGTGGGGGCCAGGGTGAGCAGAGCCACCAGGCCAAGCAGGAGGAGGAGAGGTAGATGGCGTTTACCGTTCATTCTGCCCCTCTCAATCCGTGGCCACGACGGCGCGGCGGCGCCGTGCCACCGCCTGCGTCCGCGGCTCCGGATCGGGCCAGGAGGCGACCATGGTGCCAAGGATAAAGATGAGGCCGCCGGCCCAGACCCAGTTGATCAACGGGTTAACATAAAGCTTAAAGGTCGCCCGGTCCGCGGTCACCGGCTCCCAGCTGATCAACAGCGCATACACATCCTCGGTCAAGGACGAGCGGGCCGACGGAATGGTCATCGGTTGACCGCTACGCGTGTAGAGCTCGGTCCGGGGCGTCAGTTGCTTGAGGAATTGACCTCCCCGCGAGATGTCGACCGTCGCCTCGGTGATGATCAGATCATCCGGCCCGGGGAAGCGGGCCACGTCGCGGAAGGTCATCGTGAAGTCGCCCAGGGCGACCGACTCACCGGCCTGCAGCTGGACCTGGGTCTCCTGCTGGTAAACGGAGCTGCCGATGATGCCGATGCCCATGATCACGACGCCCATATGAATCCAATAGCCCCCATAGCGACGCCGATTGCGCGCGGTGAGATTGACGAACGCGGTCCAGGCCGACTCGCCCTTCCGCATGCGCGCCTGCGTGCCGCGGGCGAACTCCAGGATGGTGATGATGGCGGCGAAGGCCAGCAGCCCATAGCCGAGCAGGGCGACCCAGCTGCGCACGCCGAAGGCAAAGAGGGCGACCAAAATCAGCAGCGCAGCGAGCGCGGGCCAGCGCGTCATCTTGCCCAGGCGTTTCAGGCTGGTGCGATACCACATCGTCAGTGGTGCCACGCCCATCAGGAGGACGAGGAGGGCGAAGAGTGGCCCGTTGACCTTCTCGTAGAAGGGCGGCCCGACGGTGGCCTTTTCGTTGGTGAACAGCTCGGAGATGATCGGGTAGTTGGTGCCCCAGAACGTGGCGAAGAGGATGCCCAGGAAGACGAAGTTGTTGAAGAGAAAGGCCGCTTCGCGCGAGAGCAGGGATTCCAGCTGGTTATGCGACTTCAGCCGCTCCCAGCGCACCACGATCAGGACAAAGGACGAGATCAGCATGATCCCGAGGAAGCCGAAGAAGAGCGGGCCGATGGCCGACTGGGCGAACGAGTGCACCGAGGAGATGACGCCGCTGCGGACGATGAAAGTGCCGTAGATGACCAGGAGGTAGGTGAGCAGGACCAGGAACATGTTCCAGATTTTGAACATGTTCCGTTTCTCCTGAATCATGACCGAGTGGAGGAACGCGGTGCCGGCAAGCCAGGGCATCAGGCTGGCGTTCTCCACCGGGTCCCAGGCCCAATAGCCGCCCCAACCCAACACGTCGTAGGCCCAGCGGCCGCCCAGAATGAGGCCCAGGCCCAGGAAGAGCCAGGCCACCAGCGTCCAGCGCCGGGTGAGCTTGATCCACGTGTCGTCGAGCTTGCCGCTCAGCAGCGCGGCCATGGCGAAGGCGTAGGGAATGGTGAAGCCGGTGAAGCCCAGGTAGAGCATCGGCGGATGGATGATCATCCCCGGGTGGCGCAGCAAGGGGTTCAGGCCTTGGCCGTCGACCGCGGGCGTGGCCAGCCGCAAGAACGGGTTTTCCACGAAGTTGGAGATACCCAGGAAGAAGATCTGGGTCACTGTGGAGACGGCCAGGGCATAGGGCACCAGGTCGTGCTCGCGCTCGCGGCGCCAGTGGCGCAACATCGCCAGAGCGGTGAAGGCCGCCAGGAGCAGGTTCCAGAACAGCAGCGAGCCCGCCTGGCCGCCCCAGAGGGCGGTCACCTTCAGGTAGGTGGGCATCTCGCGGCTGGAGACACGCCAGACATACTCCAGCGAGAAATCCCCGCGCACCAGCGAGATGACCAGCGTGGTGCAGGAGAGCAGAATCAGGGGGAATATGACGATGTTGGCGTTGCGGGCGCTGGCGATCCAGCGTTCGTCGCGCCGCACCAGGCCGTAGTAGACGGCGATCACGACGGCGTAGACGGACGCGACGAAGGCAAGCAGCAGGGCAATGCGACCCAGGTCGGCGATCATGGTCTCTCCAGATAGTGGGAGTGGACGGGCGGCGGCAGAAGCGCCCGCCCGAATGGGCTAGCCTTCCAGCTGCGCCGCCTCTTCATAGCGCGTGGGGCACTTGAGGAGCAGGCCACCCTGATTGGCGTGGAAGACCCCATCCTCGATGTGGCCTTCGACGAGGGCTTGCGCCTCGTGTTGCAGCAGGTCCGGCATCGGCTCGTTCATGGCCACGATGGTGAGCATCTGGCCCGGGCTCGACAGATCGTCGACCACCGAGAACTCCAGCCGGGTGGTTTTCGGGTCGATCTGAGTAAAGCGAATGGTGTCGCCCATCACGTAGCCGGCGATGCGCAGATCCTTGCCGGCAAAACGCTCTGGAGTGGCGTAGTATTCCTCGACCGTGACATAGAGCTGGGTCGTGTCCTGCATGGCGTTAAAAATCAGGAAACCCAGTGCGGCGAAGATGAGGATGCCGCCGACGACATACTTGAGTCGATTCGCCCCTCGTTCGGGCGTCAGCGCGGCATCTTTGTTGGTCCAGGTCGTTTCCGCCATGTGGTTCTCCTCACGTCGATTAACGAATGACGAAGGCGCGTGACGGGCGCTCAAACCAGTCACAGGCCGGGCCGCCCCGCCTCTGCGAATCGGCGCGGCCGCCAGTGGTCGGCATGGCCCGATTGCAGGCCTGGGGCGCCAACGATCACGCCAAGTGTAAGGTCATTGTACCATCGATCAAAGTGACGAATGTAATACGTTTAGCGACAACTTTCCGGTTCTGCTACTGACGTGTCCGGGCCACGGACACGCCGACGGCGCCGGTCGCCGCCTCAGTCGGGATCGGCGGCTTCATCATGGTCCAGCTCGTCGTCGAACTCGTCTGCCTCGGCGGCCAGCGCCTCGCGGGCGGCGTCCTCGTGCGTCTCGGGCACGGACACGTTGCCGGTGCCCAGCAGCCCCACGGTCAGCCCGATCGCCCGACCGGCCCCTTCCTGCCAGGCGTTGGCCGGGATGCCTTCCAGGCGCAGGCGATCGGCGACGATTTGTGCCGGCAGCAAGCCGGGGCCCTGCCAGACGACGACCCAGCGGACAGGCTCGGCGCCGCCCGGCGACGTCTCGGCGGCATCTTGGGCCGATTTGTCCTGCCGGGCACCGCCCAGGGGTGATATTGGGAAGATGGCTTCGTTCATCGGCTGCTCCGCGGCTTCTGGTCTTTGGCCGACACCCCGGGCGCGGCTGCCCGCCGACCGGGGTCGGCAGGCAACGGGTCGCCGCGTTGGCGGCGGGGCCAGGGATGCATAGCACAGCGCTATCTGGATTATAGCGCATTTCGTCAATGGTCGTGGCGGCCCCAGATGAGTGGCGATTTAGAGCGGCGAGCAGCCCGCCAGACGAACCTCCGAGATCGCCCACGTTGCAGCCGGCGCGTGGCCGCCTGGCGACTGTGGAGTCGGCGATCCCATGACGCTTCACGAAGAGGCCCCCATGCCCTGGCGGGCGCTGGGGGCCTCTAAGGGGAGGGGTCGCGGGGCTATCTGCGATGCCGCGGGCGCTTCCGGGGGGAACCGTCGCGCCGGCGTTCTGGCGAACGGCGACGCCCCCCTCCCATTGCGCCGGCGAGACCGGCCAGCCCGGTCCCGCTCTCAGTCCGTTGCCGGCGTCAGGCGGGGTATGCCTGCCGGCACGCTGGCTTCGCCGTGTTCGACGATGTTCAGGTAACGTACCCCCAGGCTAAAGGCGAACAGGCCATAGGCCACGACGCCCAGGCCGGTGACGATCTCCACCAGCGAGGGGGCGTAGGTCACGAAGAGCGGCAGACTCAGCTCAGGCTGCTGCGAGAAGACGACCATCTGCCCGACCATATTGGTGTCCCACCGATGGGCAATGAGGCCGCCGACGACGAGGGCCAGCGCCACCATGCGCAGGGAGGGCTGGCGCCGCAGGCGGCCGCTCAGCAGGATGATCATAGGCACCAGGATGCCCAGCAGGAGCTCACCCACCCAGAAGTTGACGGACAGCCGGCCGCGCATCAGCAGTTGCAGCGCCTCCGTCCGCCCGGGCTCGTAGCTATAGGTCATGGAGAGCAGATCCCAGAAGCGCAGGTAGAGGTAGACGACGAGCGCCCAGCCGACGAAGCGGGCGACCGCGTCCAGCAGGTGGTCGTCCACGCGGGCCCGGCTGGAGACGCGCGCAGCGATCATCGAGGCCAGCACGGCCAGCGCCGGGCCGGCGACCACGGCCGAGACCAGGAATAGCCCCGCCAGGCCGGGCTGATACCAGATGGGCCGGGCCTTGAGGATGCCGTAGGTGGCTCCGAGCGAGGACTGGTGCATCATGGAGAGCAGCAGGCCGGCGACGGCCAGGATCGGAGCGACGCGGTGAATGCCGCGCAGGAAGCCGCCCAGTCGAGGCCAGCGGTCACGCAGCCAGGCCGCCCGGCCGAAGATGGGGACGGTCTCCAGCAAGAGGACGGAGAAGTAGAGGGCGACGCACATCGTCACTTCCCAGAGTGGCGAGTGCACGTTCCAGAATACCAGGGCGTGCCAGAAGCGATCGGGCCGGCCGATATCGAGTAGTAGCGTCATCAGGGCCATGCTGTAGCCGATGAGGCCGATGAAGACGGCCGTGCGGGCGACGGGTTCGAACCGCTTCAGGCCAAGCAGGTAGACCGCGGCGGATAGGGTGAAGGCGCCCGCGCTGAGGGCGATCGAGGAGAGATCGATGCCGATCCACAGCCCCCAGGGCACGGTGTCGCTCAGATTGGTGATCACCAGGCCGCGGGTGAAGACGAGGACGCCACCCACGGCGCCGATGCCCATGAGCAAGAGCAGGCCGGACGCCCACCAGGTGAACGGCTGGGTCAGTGCCTGGTGTAGACGCTTGGGGTTCATGAGCACGTCTCCTCTGCCGCGTCTCGCGGCGGCAGGTAGTAGATGCGGGGCTCGGTGCCCAGCTCCTCCCGCAGGCGGAAGGACGGGTGCTCGGCCAGGGCGCGGCGTACTGGTGACTCGGGATCGTTCAGGTCGCCAAAGGCGCGCGCGCCCTGTGGGCAGTTGATGACACAGTTGGGCGTGGCCTCGCGGTCAACGCCGGGGGTCAGGCCCAGGGCCAGCCCGCGCGTGATGCGGTGGGCACAGAAGTCGCACTTCTCGACGACGCCCCGGGGCCGGCGCGCCACTTCGGGGGTGCCCCAGGCGGGCACGAGGGGATTGGGCCCTTCGAACGCCTCCCAGTTAAACACGCGGGCGCCATAGGGGCAGGCCATCTCGCAGTAGCGGCAGCCGATGCAGCGGTCATAGTCCATCATGACGATGCCATCGGCGCGGTAGTAGGTGGCCTTAACCGGGCAGGCCCCGACGCACGGGGCATGGGCGCACTGCATGCACTGCACCGGCAGGAAAGAGCCTTCGCCATAGGGCCCGTTGCGGTCGGCCAGGCGACTCCAGGCCATGGACGGGGGGATGTCGTTGGCCGCCTTACAGGCCAGCACGCATTCGCTGCAGCCCACGCAGCGGGCCTGGTCGATAACCATGGCCCAGCGGGGGGACGGCCCGGAGGTCTCCGCCGGCGGGTCCGAGGCGGCCGGGCCGACTTCACGGACGATCTTCGGCCCAACGACGAGGGTCGTACCGGCAACGAACAGCTTGATGAAGTGGCGACGGTCGATCTTTTCGGCACTCATGACGGTCACTCCTCGTTTCGCGGTTGGGCGCCAGCCGGCGGCCTCAGTCGCGCTCGTTCAGATACCATTGCTTCAGCCAGGGGGCCAGGACGATGCCGGCGCCCATGCCGATGAGGGCGCCCAGCAGGCCGACGCTGACCGGGCTGACTGGCTGTGCCGGCATTTGCTCGGCGACGTTCGGGTTACGCTCGCTCAAGCCGGACTGCACCATGCCCGCCTGCTGTAGCTCCAGTGGCGGTGTCGCGGGGTCTGCCGGCACGTGCATGTGGTCGCCGTGGCAATCCACGCAGGTGGTGATGCTCACGGCGAACGTGTGCTCGCGCCGCGCGTGGCCTTCGCCCATGACACCCGCAGCCACGTGGAGGTGGCAGTCGGTGCAGAGCATGCCGCTCTGGGCGTGCGTCGTCTCGTCGTAGAAGTGGCTCTCATCGGCATGGCAAGACTGGCAGAGCTCTTGAGCGCTCGAGCGCTTCAGGTTGCTGGTGTGGGGGTTGTGGCAGCGAATGCAGGCCAGATCTTCCTGGCCGTGGCCGCTCGATTGCCAGTCCGTGTAGGTCTCCAGGTGGCACTCGCCGCAATGGCGGGACGAGATGTCCGTGGGCATGATCACCATGTCGGGATGGTTGATCGAAGCAGGGTAGTGGCACATCGAGCAGCTGACGCCCTCGTCCTGCCAGGTGCCCGTGGCCGGGTCGTACCCGGTCGTATGGCACGCCAGACAGTCGAGCGGCTTGCCCTGTTTCGTCCAGGCTTCCTGGAACAAAGGATCGGAAAAAGCCTGGCCATGACCGCTGTTCGCCCAGTGCGATTGGATCGCCTGGTGGCAGTCCTGGCACTCGCTGTCGGCGAGCTGCAAGGTAGGGGTACCTGCCTGAGCCACCGCGGTGGCCAGAATGCCGGTGGGGATGGCCAGACAGAGACCGACGAGAGTGCGCCAGACAAACGGTTTTGCGAACATGACTCCCTCCATGTGGATGGAAAGGGCTAGCGGTGCGCCGGCGCCAGGGCCAGGCGCACACCACAATCTCTACAGGCGGGCCGCATCAGTCCGCCCTTGCTGCGGGCTTCCCAGCAGGGGATGCCCGGGTTCTGGAAGGCGACACACCGCGCGCGGAGGCGCGGCGGACAGCCGTTGATCTCCCAGCAGTGCCGGCCGGTCTCGCCGGCGGCGATACGCTCCCGCAGCCGGACGTTCTCGGCCTGGGCCTGGGCGTGCCAGCGAGCGTCCAGGCGTCGCAGCAGCCATGCCAGGAGAAAGGTGAGACCCAGCGGTAGACCGATGCGGAGAAAAAGGCCGGCGGCGATGGCCGCGATCTCTGTGAGGTTGCCGTCCATGGCTCGTGCCCTCTGTATCGCAGGTGCCGGGCGCGACGGCGATCAGGCCGGGGCCGGCGGCGGATAGGCGCCGCCGACGCGCCCGGCATGACGCTGGGCCAGCGTCCCGATGACCAGCAGGGTGACCATGGGCACGACCAGGCGAACGATCAGATAACTGAGCAGAAAGAGGATTGCCTGAAACTCGGTCATCGCACACCTTTCCTGGGTGGGGATAGACGACTTCTGGCTACACGGTACCAATTTGCGGACGGGAAATGAATCCGGTCTGTGGACCATCTTTGGTCTGGGCGGGGGATCCCAGAAGGGAGTGGGGGAGATGGGCTGACTACCCCATGCCGGCAAGAGACCGAGCGATGCCGGCATGGGGTGAATGACCCATGACCACACTAACACCCGACACTCAGCAACACCCTTACACACAGCAACACCCTTAGGGTGTTGCTGAAGGTGTTATCGGTAACCAGCCTGCGCTGGCGATCGCCGCTTACGGCCGGATGATGCCTTTGCGGATGGCGTATTTGACCAGCTCGACCCGCGAGTGCAGGTTGAGCTTGCGCATGAGGTTTTCGCGGTGACGGGCCACGGTTTTCGGGCTGATCACCAGCAGCTCGGCGATTTCGGCGTTGCTTAGCCCGTCGGCCAGCAGGGCCAGCACCTCGCGCTCCCGCGGCGTCAGCTCGTCGAGCGAACTCTTCTGCGCCTCGTCCGGATCCGCGAAGCGATCGCGCACGAGCAGCTTGGCCAGCGACGGGTAGAGATAGACCTCGTCCGCCGCGGCGACGCGAATGGCCGTGATCAGCTCTTCGGGGGCGGCCCGTTTCGGCACGTAGCCGTTGGCCCCTGCCTCCAGCATCTTGAAGAAGTACTCGGCGTCCTCGTGGATGGTGAGGGCCACCACCGCCGCCCCGGGCATGGATTCCTTGATCAGGCGCGTGGCGACGATGCCGGTGGCGTCCGGCAGGCCGATGTCCATGAGCACGACATCCGGGCGCAATGATTGAGCGGCCTCGACCGCCTCCGCCGCCGTCTCCGCCTCGCCGACGATGGTCATGTCGGGCTCGTCCTCCAGGAGCATGCGCAGCCCCAGGCGGACGACGGCGTGGTCGTCAACCAGCAGGAGGCGAATGGTCATCGCGCGCTTCTCCGTCGTACTCACTGGCTTCCGCCTGGTAGGGAATGGTGACCCGGACCTGGCTGCCCTGGCCAAACGTCGACGTCAGGTCGAACTGCCCACCCAGCAGTTCCGCCCGCTCGCGCATGCCGAGCAGGCCGTAGGCGGCCCGCTGGGCCTGGCTCTGGGCCCACTGCACATCGAAGCCCTGCCCGTCGTCCGAGACGGTGATCGTGACTGCCTCCGGCCCATAGCAGAGGCCCACCACGACTGCATCGGCGATGGCGTGCTTGACGACATTGGTCAGCGCCTCCTGGGCCACGCGAAAGAGGGCGATGTTGACCGGCGCGGAGAGGGCTCGCTCGCGTCCCGTGATGACCACGGAGACCGGCAGCCCAGCGCGACCCTCGAGCTCGCCGGCATACCAGCGCAGCGTGGAGGGCAGGCCCAGGTCATCGAGATGGGATGGGCGCAGGTCGGCGATCAGGCGCTGGAGCTCTGTGAGGGCATCGGCGACCATGTCTTCGAGACGCTGCAGGTTCTTCGCCGCGCGGCGGGGATGGCTGCTCGCCGTGCGGGTGACACTCCGCAACCCGAGGCCGATGGCGGTCAGCTTCTGCCCGGTTTCGTCGTGCAGCTCACGGGCAATACGTTGCCGCTCGGCCTCCTGGGCGGCCACGATGCGGCGCAGGAGCTCGCCGCGCAGGGCTTCGCGCTCCTCTGCAGCGGCCAGGCGGGCGGCCTGGAGCTCCTTGATTTTGCGCTCGTTTTCGACCTCGAAGGAGCGGAGCGAGCGGACGATAAAGATGGCCACGGTGATGGCGGCGGCGGCGCGAACGAGCTGAACCGGAAAGCCGAAGAGAGCGAGGAAGAGGTTTTGATTGAGCACGGTGGAGGGCCAGAGCGGGGTGGGCCGGGTGAAGATCTGGCCGAGCGGACCGTACCACAGGAAAGCCAGGGCCGCCCACAGGCTGTCACGGCCGAATTGCTCCATGCCGGCACGGCGAAAGGCCCGCTGCTGAAACACCAGCCCCACAGCGGCCACGAGCGAGGCCGGGATACCGATCGTGTAGCGGCTCCAGGTGTCCGCGATGTCCAGCAGGCCCTCATCCAGAGTAAAGCGGCCACGCAACACGAAGAGACCGCCGGCCCAGACGGCCGCCAAGAAGAGGGGCAGGAGCAGGCTGACGCGCCGGATCTGCAGCGTCGGCGACAGCAACGAGGCGCCGAATGCCGCCAGCGAAAGGAAAGAGAAGGCGAGCAGGCCGAGGCGCAGGCCTTCCCAGATGGGCGCGGCGAATTCCTGTGCCGGCAACATGCCGAGCAGGGCCAGCATCTCCTGCCATTCGTGGAGCCCATGTATCAGGCCAAAGACGGCCAGCGGCAGCAGCGCGTGGCGCAACCGCTCATCCGAGCCCCGGCCGCGCTCGTTGAGCACGATGAGGCCCATGGCGAAGAAGGCCAACCCATAGAACAGGAAGATGAGGCTGCGGATCGAATCGCTCATGATCCGGGCCCCCGTTGGCCCCATTGGCAGGCGAGGCCGGGCACCTTGCGGCACCCGGCCTCGCGCAGTTCCTACAGTTACCCGTCCTTTAACTTACGTCGGCGGAGGTCCTGTGGGATCTCCTTGAGCGCGAGCCTAGGGACGCGTCATCGCCGAGACGTCACCGCCCAGGCTGTTGATGGAGTCGTAGAGGACCTGGATGACGTAGACGCCATTGTGGGCGAACGCCCCCGGATCCTTCTGCGCATACTGATAGTTGTAGGCCGCCCGCAGCAAGGCCGGCGTCCAGGTGGCGTACCGGTCATTCGGCGCGCCGTCGCCATCCGTATCGTTGAAGAAGTACGGATAGGCGTGCGAGTCGTAGACGATCGGATCGACGCCGTCCGTGTTCGCCGCGTAGGCCTGCAAGGCCGCGTAGAGCACTTCCGCCATCGTCGCGATCTCATTGCCGATGCCTTCGGTGGCGTCGCCGTCACCGTCGTAGTCCACCTCGTTGACCCGGATGTTTACCAGATCGTCCTGAGTGACCACGCCTTCGTGGCAGTCGGCGCAGGCCTCCACTTCAACCGTCAGCGCGTGCGTGTTGTGGCACTCGATGCAGGTGTCGAAGCGGCCGACGTGGGCGTTGCGCCCGACGTACAGCTGGCCCGAATACTCGTACGCACCCTTCGCCTCGGTGCCGAACAGCGTCGCGCCGGCGGCGAAGTAGTGGATGTTGATGAAGCCCAGACGATCGGACACTTCGTCATCGCCCGTCGAGCCAATGCGGTCGTTGACCGTGTTGGTCGAGGAGCGACCCTGATGGCAGTTCAGGCACATGTTGGCGTCGGAGTCGGCCAAAGTGAGCGTAGCGCCGCTGGGGAACTCCACGTCTTCCACCTCGTAGCGGGTGAAGGTCGT
>JBFGLK010000001.1:0-21065 GCA_041576195.1 Promineifilaceae bacterium (SeqCode) | reverse complement strand
TCGCCAGGTTGGCGAACAGCCAGTGACCGATGGTCGCGCGATAGTCCACCTGGCCGTTCTGCGCCAACACGTGCCGATATCTCTTGGGAAAGCTCCGGGCCCTCGTCGACTCGCTGACCCAGTGAGCCGGCAATACCTGCCGGTTCTCCCAACGCCCCTGCTGCAGGAAGAGCAGGCCAATCTTGGCCATGTCGTGCGGCTTCAGCCACATTCTGGCCCAGCCGATGTAGATGCCTTGTGGGCCACGCTCCCAGCGAACAGCTTCTATTCCCAGCGGCGCAAACAGGTATTGACGAGCGAAGGAAAGGGTGTCCATACCCGTTGCCGCCGTAAGTATGGCGGAGAGCAGATAGGAGCTCAGGTTGCTGTAGTCGAAACGCGTGCCGGGCTCCACATCCAGTGGCAACTGAAGCACATGCCTGGTCCAGTCCGCGGTATTCATCGTTTCGAACAGACCCCGCCACTGATACAGGTACGAGTCTTGACTGCGCAGGCCCGTTTGCATGGTCAGGAGGTGTTCGACCGTCAGTGCCCTCACTCTTTCTTTGGGCTGGCCCACCCTGTCGCCAAGGAACTCCACTATGGGAATGTCGACGCTCTCAATGTGACCTTGCGCGATGGCGATGCCAATGAGGGCAGAGACGATGCTCTTGGTGCAGGAGTGAATGACGTGCATCGCATCCACGGGAAAGTAGGGATTGAGATAGATGTCGGCGACAAGATGGCCGTGGCGGACTATCGTGATCGAGTCGATGGCGACCTTCGTGTTTCGGGCTCGCCTACGCGTGTAATGTGCGACCATTCGCAGCAGCCTCGCCGCGTCGATCCCCTGCTCAGCGGCAGAAGACGTCTGCCATGACTGGGTGGGCCAGAACCCGACGTCTGCTGCGGCGTGCCGGCCCGAGCCTGTGGTATCTGTTAACTGGTGGTTTGCCTGTCTCACGTGCCGCCTCCCTCTCCGATCCTGGGGTACAACCTGCCTTTTAGAATCTAGCAAGAGGTGGCCGTCAACTCCAGTAGGCAATGTCATCAGTTTTTGATGACAAAGCAACAGAGTGGTCCTTCTGTCCTCCCCCAGGGACCAGCCAGGCATCCCGCCCCAGGCATGCCCGAACGCATCCGTCCAACGTGAGTGGGCGGGGCCGTGGCACTACCGAGTCCAGGATGGACCATACCCGACCCACGCGCAATCGGGTATCATCCGCGCCAGACGCGCCACCTTGGGCGCACCGGCATCGGGCTGCCGCGCCCGCCATCCGAATTGTTGAGGGACCAACGATGGACTTCGACCTGAACGCCGAGATAGACCGTCTGGGAACCCACAGCGTGAAGTGGGAGTTCATCGATCAGGGCGACGAGATCCAGCAGACTGATCATGCCAGCTCCACGAACGGCTCAAGGCGTGTATTGCCCATGTGGGTGGCAGACATGGACTTCCGCAGCCCACCGGCCGTGATCGAGGCCCTGGTGCGCCGGGCGGAGCATGGCTTTTTCGGCTACTCCTCTCCCACGAACGCCTACTATGAGGCGGTCTGCGGCTGGATGAAGCGCCGGCATGGTTGGGACGTGGAACGCGACTGGATTGTGATGACGCCTGGCGTCGTGCCGGCAATCAACATGCTGGTCCAGGCGTTCGTCTCGCCAGGCGACAAAGTGCTCATCCAACGACCCGTCTACTACCCGTTTATGGAAGCCATCGAAAAAAACGGAGCTGTCATTGTCTCCAACTCGCTTGTGGTTGAAGACGGTCGCTACACGATGGACTACGCCGATCTCGCCGCCAGGGCGGCCGATCCGAAGGTGAAAATGGCCATCCTCTGCAGCCCACATAACCCGGTGGGCCGCGTATGGACCCGGGAGGAGCTCGTTCGCTTTGGCGAGATCTGCCTCGCCAACGACGTCGTCGTCGTGTCTGACGAGATCCACGGGGATCTCCTCTTCCGCGGACATACGTTCACGCCCTTCGCCACCATTAGCACTGCGTTCGCCCGGCAAAGCATTGTCTGCACCGCGCCCAGCAAGACCTTCAATCTCGCGGGCCTCAAGACATCCAACATCATCATCTACAATGAGTCGTGGCGCAAGCGGCTTGAGGCTCGCCTCCGCAGCAACGGCCTGCGCGGCATGAACCCCTTTGGCATCGAGGCCACGATTGCCGCCTATTGCTACGGCGAGCCGTGGTTGGCCGAGGTCATGGGTCACGTGGAGGCGAACTACCACTTCTTGGCCGACTTCGTGGCCGAGCATCTGCCGCAGGTCCGAGTCACGCCCCTCGAGGGCACCTATCTTGCCTGGGCCGACTTCAGGCGTCTCGGCCTCACGCCGGCGGCGCGCAAAGCCCTGCTGTTCGAGCAGGCGGGCGTCTACCTGGATGAGGGTGAGCTCTTTGGACCTGAAGGCGAGGGCTACGAGCGCTTCAACCTGGCCTGCCCCCGCTCCATCCTGGCGGAGGCACTGGAGCGCATTCGGGACGTTGTCGCCGCCCTCTGATCAGCGGCCACGGGCCCACGCCCATCCGGACCGGTGAGGCACAGGCCGGCAGAGACCTGGCTTCAGCATGTCAGTGGAGAGACTCTTGATAGTCACGGAATTGACTGGAGGATGTCGGCCTTGAACCGGTTCTGGAAGACCACGCTGAACCCGGATCGTTACCACGGCCACGGCAAGAAGCCCCCATTTTTCGAAGGCTGGTACTTCAAGCTTGTGGATCCGTCGACCGAGCATCGCTGGGCCATCATCCCCGGCATCTTCCTTAGCGGCGATCCCCACACCTTTGTTCAGATCCTCGACGGATCATCCGGGGCGTCCTACTACCACACCTATGACGTGTCTGACTTCGAGGCGGCGGACGATCGCTTCGCTGTACGCATAGGACCGAACCGCTTCTCCCGAGACGCCATCTCGCTGGACATCGCCCGCCCCGAGCAGACCGTCCAGGGGGTGCTGTCATTCGACGGGCCGACGCCCTGGCCAGTGACCGTGACCGCGCCCGGCATTATGGGCTGGTATGCCTGGGTCCCATTTATGGAATGCTACCACGGCGTCGTCAGCCTGGACCACGCCATTCATGGCGGGCTGGAGATCGACGGCGAGGCGGTTGACTTCTCCGGCGGTCGCGGCTACATCGAAAAGGACTGGGGGCGATCGTTCCCGTCATCCTGGATATGGCTGCAGTCCAACCACTTCGACACCGTGGGCACCAGCCTGACCGGCTCCATCGCCATGATCCCGTGGGTCCGCCGGGCGTTTCGCGGCTTCATCGTCGGTCTGTGGCATCGTGGGCAGCTATATCGCTTTGCCACCTACACCGGCGCCCGGACCGATCTGCTGCGTGTGACCGATGGCGGCGTCGAGTGGGTCTTGAGCGACGCAAGGCACCGCCTGGAGATCGAGGCGCGCCGCGGCCGTGGTGGCGTGCTGAAGGGCCCGACGACCCACGACATGGGCAAGCGCGTGGCCGAATCGCTCGACGCCACCGTGAATGTGGCTCTCTTCAAGCGCGAGCGAGGCGGAGACGAGCCGATCTTTGCCGGCACCGGCGGCTGCGCCGGGCTGGAGATCTTCAACGCCGGCGATCCGGCCTTCATCCCCCAGACCTGAACGCCGGTAGCCGGCCCTGCCGACAGATCAGAGTCTGTGGCCCGCGCGACGCCAGAGCCAGATCGCCCCGCCCCAGACCCATGGCCCATAAAGCAGGAAGCTGATCACCAGGGGCAATGTGGCCAACGCCGGGGCGACAACCAGCAGGACGGTCGCTACGATCGATAGGGTCCACTCCACGGCCCCCAACCAGGCCAGTCCACGCCACATGTCCGTCGTCGAAAACGCGGCCGGCAGCAGGAGGAGTCCCGCCAGGGAATACAGGCCGTAACCGCCGACGTTTGTTAGACTGTTGGCCAGCTTTTCCGTGGCCTGGAAGACGACGACCAGCGACCCGTCCCCGGCTCCGTTCGCGCCCACCAAGGCATGCGCCAGGTCCGGCAGCACCGTGATGTTAATCAGAATGCCGACGACGTCCACCGCCGCGGCGGCGAGCGCCGCGCCGATGGCCAGGTTGCGCCACGGCCTGCTGCCATTCAGGTGTCGGCCAAGGGCATAATAGCTCCACGAGAACGTGAGCGTCGGGGCGAACCAGAACCACCAGCCCGCCCTCCATAGCGCCGCGTTCTCGGCAATGAAGCCGGCTCGCTCCAGCACGTCGGGCTGGCTGGCGACGGTGCCCGGTCCGTGGACGAACAAAGCCACGAGCAGGGCCAGGATTGTGTTGTTGATCCCCGCCAGGACCAGCCCGGCGATATCGAGGCGGACGTCGTCCCGGGTGGCCCTATCGGCCATGACTGGCCACCGCTCGCTCCGCGGTTCGATAGCTGACGAGTATGCCGGCATGCAGCAACACCACCAGGGCCGTCAGCCCCAGATAAAGCCCTAGACTGGCGCCGTCTTTGAGCTCGGTCGCATGGACGAGGGGAAGCAGGAACAGCAACAGACCGGTCGGCGGCGCCTGCCAGAACATAGGTCGTACCCGTATCCAGTCACCATCCCACAGACTCCACCCGTAGGCCGCCGCGTGCGTAATAAGGAGGACGCCGATCAGGCCGCCTACCAGCGGTGGGAGCGTCCACGGCAGCGCCATGTTGACCAGGTCGATGGCGAACAAAAGGCCCAGGCCACTGACGAGACAGATCACCAGCGAGATGCCGGCAACCGCCCTCGCGGCTCCCGTCAACGGGATGTCTGGCGGGAGCTTCCCCCCATCGGCGCGCTCTCTCGTGACAAAGACATAGGGCGCGGCCACGAACAGCACGAGATACATCGTGAGCCAATAGGCCAGGTGAAACCATGGATGGGCCAGAAAGGGCTGCAGATAGAAGAAAGTCAAGAGCGTTGCCAGCACCGAGAAGAGGGTGATGACGACCATGATGACCCGAACCCTGGCCCAGCTGGTCTGGAAGGCGCCGATGGCGACCAGAAGGAGCGCGTTGCCATACATCACGCCGATGAGACGGGCGTTGATCGTCGGTTTGATCGTCCAGACGAACAGGCTCTCGGTATGATTGGGCAGCGTCATCAGGATCACGAATGCCGGCAGTCCGTTGGCCAGCAACACCAGCAACACGACCTTGACGCCGACAGGCAGCTCATTTCCCCACCACCGCTTGAACATCGACATAGAAAACACATCCCTCCTCGCTTTGCCGGCGGACGACGTACCATTATACGCCTGTGTCGCCAGGGGCAAATCGGACCCGAACGTCTAGGGCGCCTGCCGGCTCCAGCGCGGCCGCGGGAAATCGTGTCGCCCGTGGCGACTCGCTTGTCCGGCCGGAACAGGCCCGATAACATCAGGGGCGGGCGCAGGCTATCTTGAGAACACCGAATGACACTCGATACACAGGCGATGAAGCAGATCGTACGCGACATCTTCGAGCAAGGGTGGAACCGGCAGCAGTTTGACCAATTCGCTCCCTACCTGGCCGACACCGTGATCTTCAACTACCGTGGCGCCAGGCAGCCGACCAATCTGGAGGGGCTGAAAGGCCTCGTCGCTTTCTGGCGAAGCGCGTTTCCCGACCTTCGTTTTGAGGTCATCGACGTGATCGCCGAGCAGAACCTGGCCGCCGTCAATCTGCTGCTCACGGGCACGCAGCTCGGCCCATGGCAAGGGATCGAGCCGACCGGCGCCGTCATCAGCGTCGAAGAGATGATGTTCATGCGCTTTGCGGACGGCCGCATCGTGGAGCTGTGGGAGGTCTTCGATGAGGCCACCATGCTCAAACAGCTCGACGACTCTTCTGGCTGAGTCCGCTCGCGCCGAACGAGGCGGCGCCGTGGCGTGGTTGACACGTGTCGGCTACGTTAGTAAAGTGACAGGCAGTCAGTCGGTGTCCGCCCGAGGAGGACGTGGTGTCGCCTACGATCGAACGCAGCGAGTTCCTGGGGGACCTTCACGCCCGAAACGACCTGATCCGCTACCAGGTGGAGAAAGAGTTCATGCCCCTCGAACCGGCTGCGCGCAGCGCGCAGCCGGCCCCAGGGGAGTGGTGCGTGGACCAATGCTTCCAGCATCTTTTCCTGGCCTTCGAGCTGAACCTGACGCAGGTGCTTCGCGCCCTGGATCGGCCGCCGCCCGCCGAACTGCCGCCGCTGTTCAAGCCGTCCTGGGTTGCCCGTCAGGCGCTCTACCGGCGCGGTTTCGATCCCCGCACCCGGATCAAGACGCTGCCCATCGTGACGCCCAGCGACCACTACTATCCGGACGTCTTCGAGCGCTTCTTAGCGCAGAAGGCGCGCATGTCCGACCTGCTGGTGCAGGCCGCAAAGGCCGACCTACAACAGCGGTGCTGGTACCTCAAGGTCCTGCCCATCAACGTCGGCGACTATCTGGAGCAGTTCGTGCTGCACGACGAATTGCACGTCGACCAGGCGCAGCGCGCGCTGGCCGCCTATCAGGAGAGCCTGCCGGCACAGTCGGGCGAACCCGAACAGCCCTGACGCCGCTGCTATGGGGGCCGACGGCTCGCCAGGTCGCACGGCGGCCGCTCGACAGCTGGCTGTCGGCGCAAAGCCCGGCCCATTGGATCGCGATCGCCCCACCATGAAAGTCGCCGTCTTCGCCGCCGGCTCGCAAGGCGACATTCAACCCTGTGTCGCATTGAGCATGGCGCTGGGGCTGGCCGGGTACCGTGTCACCCTCGCCGCGCCGGCGAATTTTGACCGCCTGGCGCAGGACCATGGCGTGCCGTTTCGCCCGGTAGGCGGCGATGTTCAGCAGCTGATGGCCAGCGACACGGGGCGGGGGTTCATGGAGAGCGGCAGTGCCAATCCGCTCCAATCGATTCGGGCGATCCGCACCATGCTGGCGCCGGTGGCCCTGCGTATGGCGGAGGAAGCCTTTGAGGCGTGCCGCGACGCGGAAGCCCTGATCTGCCTGGGCGTCTTCGCCGCATTTGGCCTGGCCATGGCCGAAAGGCTCGACATCCCCCTTGTCCTGATTGAGCCTACCCCGCTGCTGCCCACGCGCGCCTTTCCCGCGCCGTCGTGGCCGGTCCAGCGCGATCTGGGCGGCGCACACAACGTGGTGTCCGGTCGAGCGATGCTCGGCGTCGTCTGGCAGTGGTACCGGCCGTTCGTCCGCGACTTTCGGCGGCGGCTCGGGCTGCCGGCACTAGGCGGCGCGGGCTACCATCGGACGCTGCGCGCCCTGGCCCGGATCGGCGCCTATAGCCCGGCGGTCATAGCCAAGCCGGCGGACTGGCCGACCAACGTCCACGTCACCGGCTATTGCTTCCTCGACACGGCGGCCAGCTGGCGGCCGTCCGCCACGCTGCGGACGTTCCTCGACGGCGGCGAGCCACCGGTCTACATTGGCTTCGGCAGCATGGCCGGCAGCGATCCGCGGCAGCTTGCCGACGTGGTCCTGGAGGCGCTGGCCCGGTGCGGACAGCGGGCCGTTCTGGCGACCGGTTGGGGCGGCCTGCAGTCGGCGGAAGTGCCGGCGAACGTCTGCGTGCTCGATGCGGCACCCCACGAGTGGCTATTCCCCCGGATGGCGGCGGTGGTGCATCATGGCGGTGCCGGCACGACCGCCGCCGGCTTGCGTGCCGGCCGGCCCACCGTCATCGTGCCCTTCATCCTGGATCAGCCCTTTTGGGCCGCCAGGGTCCGGGCGCTCGGCCTCGGGCCAGAGCCGATCCCGCGGAAAGGTCTCACCGCCGCCCGTCTGGCGCAGGCAATCGAAATGGCGGTGGTTGACCCGGCGATACAGCGCCGCGCCCTGGCGTGCGGTGCGGCGATACGCGACGAGGACGGCGTGGGCCGGGCCGTGGCCGTCGTCCGGAGTTACGTCGGCGACCCGCAGCCAAATCCTGCGTAAGAGGCAGCGATGGACGCAGGCCGAGACGGCTACACCACAGAACCCTTTCCCCGAACCAGGCAGCTCATGGTCGACGGTGGCCGGCTGGGCCGCCGCCGGCACACCATTCACGGCCTGGTCGAGTTCGACGTCACCCTGGCGCGCGAGCGCATGGCCCGTCACAAAGCGCATACCGGGGAGCGACTGTCATTCACCGCCTTCTTTGTCGCCTGCCTGGGCCGCGCTCTGGATGAGGACCGGCGCCTCCACGCTTACCGTGATTGGCGCAACCGGCTGATTCTCTTCGACGAGGTGGACGTCAACACGCTCTTCGAGGTCGAGGTCGACGGCCGGAAGATGATCCGGCCGCACATCTTGCGTGGGGTCAATCGGCGGGGTGTTCGCGCCCTGCATGACGAGATCCGGGCCGTCCAGAGCCAGGGCCAGGGCGATGAGGCGCCCGGCCTCATCGATCGCTTCGTGCGGCTGCCGGCATTCATCCGGCGGCCCATCCTGTGGGCGCTGCTCAAGAGCCCGCGGCGGGTCAAGGCGTATACCGGCACCGTGCTGGTGACGTCGCTGGGGATGTTCGGCTCGGGAGGCGGCTGGGGCATCCCGGTGCCCAACCACACCCTGCAGCTGACGCTGGGTGGGATTGGCACCAGGCCTGGGGTCGTCGACGAGCGCGTCGAGGCGCGCGAATACTTGAGCGTCACGATCAGCGTCGATCACGACGTCGTCGACGGCGCTCCTGTGGCCCGATTCGTGCAGCGGTTGAAGGAGCTGGTGGAGAGCGCCGACGGCCTACCAGCCTAGGCTCCCTGCGACGACTCAGGCGTGGGCAGGGTAAAGAAGAACGTACTGCCTTCGCCGAGCTTGCTATCCACACCGACCTCGCCGCCGAGCTTCTCGATGATCCGGCGGACAATCGACAGCCCGAGGCCATACCCTTGCACGCGCTGCTGCTGCAGCCGCTCATATGGCTGGAAAACACGCTCCTTCTCGGCGGCCGTCAGACCCTTGCCGTTGTCCTTGACCCAGAATCGGATGTGCCCTGAATTCAGTGGCTCGGCGCCCAGTTCGACGATGGGCGGATCGCCGCCGTACTTGAGGGCGTTGCTGATGTAGTTCACCCAGACCTGCTCCACCCACGGTCCGTATCCCATAGCGATGGGAAAGGCCGCGGGCACCACGAATTGGCTGTCGTGAGCAGCGAACACCTCCCGCAGGCGTATCTGCACTTCCGCCAGGATCGGCGTCATGTCGAGGGGCTCCGTCTCCATGGTACGCCTGTCGTGAACGCTGGCCAGCAGCAGCAGCTCGTCGACAATCCGCCGCATCCGGTGCCCGTTCTCGGCGATGAGGTCAAGATACTTGCGTCGCTCCTTGTCGGTCAAAGTCAGGTAGTCGACGCGCAGTATCTCGGCAAAGCCGACAATGACCGAGATGGGGCTGACCAGATCGTGGGCGACCGTGTGGGAGAAAGCGTGAAGGTCCTCATTGCGCGCCTGTAGTTCAGCGTTTACCACGCCGAGCGCCTTCTCGGCCTGCTTGCGCTCAGAGATATCCGTGACGAACGCCTCGTAGGCGCAGATCTCGCCGTTCGGACCAAACTGCGGATGGACGACCAGTTCGATCGGCACGCGTGATCCATCCTTTCGTCGATACTCCTTCTCATAGCGCACTGGCCGTCGCGTCCGGTGCAGCTCCGCAAGCTTGGCTCCCTCAACGTCGTACCACTCCGGTGGCGTGAGCTCCACATGCCAGTCGAGGGTCTTCAGCTCCTCCTGGCTGTAGCCGGTGAGCTGCGTGGTCGCGAGATTGAACATGCTGATTCGCCCGTCCGGGTGCCCAATGCCTATCGCGATGGACGCGTTGCGAATGATGTCGCCCAGCAACTTCTCCCGCGCCAGGCTCTCCTGAAGAGCGAGCTCGCCTTCCCGGCGATGGGTGACGTCACGCACCGAGGTGATCACCATCTTCTGTCCGTCGGGATCCTCGACCAGGGCGTTGGCCGCTTCGATGTGGACGATGCGCCCGTCCTTGCGTTGGCGCTTGCGCTCAACGGGAATCGCCAGATCGCCGGCCAGCAGCTGAGCGTACTGGGCTCTGGCCAGCTCGACCTGGTCCGGAGGCACGATCGTCGTGTAGTGCTGCCCGACTATCTCCGCCGGCTCGAAGTCGTAGATGCGGTGGAAGGCATCGTTAACGACGCGATAGGTGCCGGCTTCGTCGGTCAGGCTGATGCCCACCGGCAGTTCGTTCAACACGTCGGCCAGGAACTGCCTCTCCCGGCGAATCGCCTCTTCAGCCCGTTTGCGTTCACTGATATCAATGTAGGTTCCTAACACGGCCGGCTGCCCGCCGAAGTTCACCGTCGACACCATGGCCGACCACCAGCCGGTCTCGCCATGGCGACGGATGTAGCGATACTCGATTTGACTGGGCTCATGCTGTCCGGCTTCGCGGGCGCGAAACCGCGCCAGGACCATCTCCCTGTCCTCGGGATGGATGAGCGCCAGCGCCTCCTCGATCGTAAAGGCGAGGAGCTCCTCCCGCGTGTAGCCGACCATATCGGCAAAGCTCTGATTGACGAGGACGATGCGCTCGCCCTGGCGGAGGACCATACCCTGGCCGGAGGCTTCGAACAGCAGGCGATAGATGCCTTCTTCTCGCATGGTGAGGTTACTCATGTTTGTCTGGATGATGCGATCTGTCGCGAGTGCTACGACGGGCGCCGAGGCCTGCCGGCACGACACTGGCGGACTGGTTGAGACGCTAGCGCGGTGTGCGGACCTATAGTCCACCAGATCTGCGGAGCGCGCAACGTTGCGGCTGGATGGGGTTTTACGAATTGCCATCGCGAGCATGCTCACCACATGCCGGGAACGAGCCGGAAGCGCGTCCTGGCCGCATAGGTCCGATAACCGCCGAGCTACTCATGGAGCACCCGGTCTTCCAGGTCGGTCCGTGTGACGAGCACCACCATCTGCACGGCGAAGGGGATGAGCGCCCAGGGCGATCCGAGCAACAGGACCATACCCAGGAAGCCGCTGGCCGCGCCCAGATAGCCGGGGTGTCGCACGATTGCGTACGGGCCGCTTGTCACGACGCGGTGACCCCGCTCCGCCTGGATACGCACGACGCCGGAGAAGAAGCGGTTCGCGACGAGCGCCTACGTGCCGAGGGCGGCCCCCAGTACGTACAGGCCGACGCCCGTCCACTCCCCCGTCGGGCCGAAGGCGGGCTGCCAGCCGAGACGGCGGGCAAAGCCGGCGGTGAGGGCTATCAGCGTCGGAAAAACGAGGGCTGGCAATAGGGCCAGCAAGCGATCGAACGGCTCCATATCCTCATGATCCAGCATCCGGCCGCGCTCGCCCAGCAGATCAGGGTGGACGCGCCAGACAATGAGCCGGCTGATGGCGAAGGCGCTGACCGACAGGCCCAGATAGAGCCAGGCCATCGGCCAGCGGAGCGTGCCGGCAGCGCCAAACAGCAGCAGAGCGGGCGCCAGAACGATCATGACGACGGTTCTGGCCCACATCATTGCCGTTACCCGTGTCTCCGGGTGGGCGTCCGGCGGCATCGTGCGCGCGTCGGGTCGGTACATGTGGCTCTCCCCGCGACCACCGCGATTACATTAGATACGTCTAAATTATCGTGGACTGGCCCGCCAAGTCAAGGTGACGGCCTGAACGTCAAGGGTCAGCAACGAGATGCGTCTACCGTGTCCAGCGATGTGCTATACTAGCGACAAGGTGACCTTTTCGTCGTGTTGACACATCCTGACTATCGTCATCGACCGTCACGCGGACGCCGAGTTTGCTGGAGCCATGGCCATTGAATCGGTTCTAGGGCGAACAGCCGATATGTCGATGATCGATATCCGAACGTTGGGTCAGTTTTCCGTGCGGCTTGATGGCGATCCCGTCGTCATCAAGCAGCGCCGGACGCAGTCGCTCCTGGCATTTCTCGCCCTGAATGCCGGCAAAGCCTATCGACGGGAAAAGCTGGCCGGCATGTTGTGGCCCGACGCCACCGAAGCCAATGCTCGCAACTACCTCCGCCACGCGCTGTGGCAGCTGCGCAAGGCGCTAGAGACGCGAGAAGACGTCAACGGCGTCTACTTCCACGCGGACGCTCTGACCATCGCCTTTGATCGGGCGGCCGGCCTTGGCGTGGACGCCCAACGCCTTTTGCGCCCGCTCCGTGGCGAGGTCTCGACGGACGAGCTAATGGCCGATGTAAGCGTCTACGGGGGCGAGTTCCTGCCGGGCTTCTACGAGGATTGGGTGATTCTCGATCGAGAGAGGCTGCGGGTAGCGCTCGACAACAAGATGCAGCGACTGCTGGACCAGCTACTCGTCGCTGAGCGCTGGCACGATGTCGTCGAGTGGGGCGTTCGGTGGATCGCCCTGGGCCACTCGCCCGAGCCGGGTTATCGCGCGATCATGATTGCCCAGCACGGCCTCGGCGACCGGGCGGGCATGGCCGAGACGTATGCGCGCTGCCGGCAGGCGCTTGAGGAGGAAGTCGGCGTCGAGCCATCGGAGCTCACGGAGGCGACGTATCTCTGGCTCGCCGAAGGAGCACCCCGACCCGCAGGTCTCCCGGAACCCGAAAACGTGCCGGCACCCTCCTTCACAGCCGCCGCCGCGCAGTCGCTACTCAGCCAGTGGCGCCTCCAGGACCGGGAGATCCTGGACGTGGCCAGCCTGGCCCTCATCCATCGAGCCGGCGACGACCTCGTCTTGCGCGACGAAGACGCGCCATTGCTGATCCGGAGCGCTATCCACGCCGACGTCGACGTCGATCCCTGGTTGGAACGAGTGTCGGCGCCGGCGGTGGCCGTCGCCGCGCTGGCGGACAGCTATCGGCCTGGGCCCTTGGCGCGCTTCCGGCGGCGCATCGTCGATGCCCTCGCCGGGCTGCCAGGTCCGGAAGCCGACGAGATCCTGTTGGAAATCGCGTTGTCGGACGACGATCCTGGCGTCCGCGAGACGGCCGCCGTGGAGGCGGCGAAGCGCGGCCATCACGAGTTGGTAGCTCGTCGATTGGTCGATGAGCTGAACCAGCAGGCGAGCAAGTCGTCATTGGCCGCGTTCGTGGCCGTGGTCATGGACGTGGGGTGGCCGGCGGACATGGTCCCGTACCCCAGACTGCTCGTGAACGCCACGCTCGCGGAGCGCTGCTGGCGCCGTCATAGGCGCGCGGTTATGCGTCACGCCACGCTCGCGGCCACTGGCGGCAGCCTGATGGTGCTCTACGGAGCCGCCGTGCCGGCTCTTTTCGCCCTGTTCTTTCCCGAACGATACGCCGGGACCTTGAGCTACATGACGGCCGGCGCCTACTACGTGCTCATGATGGTTATCTTCGGGCTCTATGGCGTGATCCAGGGATGGCTGGCGGGTTTCTTCATTGCCGCGGCCGACGCGCTGCGGCCCGTCCTCCGGCACCGGCGCTGGCGCGCGCTGCTTGGCTCCGTGGCCGGCCTCTACTTCGCGCTGAATTTCACGGCGATCTCGTTGCTTAACTACAATGATCCCGCTGTGGGCACCCTCATTGTCTTGCTGGCAAACCTGCTATACGGCATCGTCCTGGGGGCCATCCTGTCTCTTGTCATTCCCGAGTTGCAGACCCGCCGATTACGCGCTGCGCAACTAAAACGCATGGCGCTTGGCACGATCCTGGCGGTCGTCGCCGTGGTGCCGCTCGCCTTCGCGATCTTACCCGGTGACATGTCCGGCCTGGCAACGCGCCTGATGCTCGCGCTGGCCATTCCGCTGGCGGTTGGGGTCAGGTTTATTCCAGGCCGCGAGGCGTCGCCATCGACGCCCACAAGTGTGATCCACCATGAGGAGGAACCATGAGTCAGTCTCAGCCCACACTACCCAAGCACTGGCAGAACATCTTGCCGCTTCTCAATGAGGCAGCGACGAATGACGCACTGCTACTCCGCCTCAAGTACATCACCCAGGAGGACTACGAAGCTCTCCTGGTTGAGTACAGCATCACCGACGAAGACGTGCTGGCTTGCCGGTCGGACTTTGCGCTCTACTTCAGCGTCATGGAGATTACGGACTGGTACCCATGAACCGCCCGATCGTGAGGAGTGTGGTGCCCAGTCGCTGAGCAATACCATAGTGCTGAACGTTGTCGTCATGTGGCCAGTCAAGTGGAACCGGTAACACCCGTGCCTGAGGATTTCCTGGGTGCGGGAGCCTCGTTCTCCACCAGGATATTGCCCACCCTGACGCCGCCCGACGCCAACGCGGCCGAGCTACACCGCCTTGTCGACGCCGGTTACTTCGGCTTCCTGGAAGGCCTGCCGGCGAACTTGCAGACGCTGGGTCGTAGCCAGAGCGCGTTTATCGGGCGACCCGTTACCGGCGCCTTTGGGGGCCCTTCCAGCCTGAATCCGGACTTCGCGGCGGCGACGTTCCTGCTCTGGAGCGCCTGCCTTGACCTGCCCGGCGCTCACCTCGAGGCGATCGCCCGGTCTGGCGGGCTCCTGGGCGCCGCTGCCGTCTTGCTCGATCACATCGCCGACGGGCAGCAACAGGATCCCGCCAATGCCGCTCGGTTGCAGGAGGACCTCGTCGACGAGGCGCGACGACTGCTGCGGTCTGTCTTCCTGAAGACCAGCCCGTTCTGGCAGGAGCTGGACCGAATCTGGGCTGAACTGCACTCGGCTTTGGACGCCGAGGCACAGGTTCCGGAGGCGTCCGGCACGATGTCTCGTGAGGAGTTTCGCCGGATCGGAGGCGCCAAGGCAGCGCCGCTCGTCGCCGTCGTGGCCGCGGTCGCACAGCTGACCGGGAGGGAGGAGCTGCTCCTTCGCGGCGAGGCGTCTCTGAAGCTTGCCGGCGCCACCTTCCAGCTGGCACACGACGTGTTCCACTGGACACGCGACGTCGCAGATGGGCACACGACGTACTTCATCGCTCTGGCGCTGGCCGATGGCCCGGCAAGACCTGGCCAGTCGGTCAAGGCCACCGTCGCCGAAAGCGTGCGCCAGGGCCATCTCGACGTCCAGTGCTTGCGATTGGCCCTGGAATGGCTCGATCGCGCCACGGACGAGGTCGCTTCCTTGGATATCCCCGAATGGTCAGACTACCTCCGTACCATTCGGGCGTTGGTGGAGCGGCTCCTGTTGCGACAGGTCGCGAGCTACGTGCTTTTTGGGCCGCCAGGCGCGTCGGAGTAAAGGAGAGCCCCGCCGGCCGCGTCACCGTCGGGCTGGCTATGGCATAGGAGCCTGATGCGCCGCCACAGGGCTCCTGGCGGGAGCCAGTATTGCGCGGCCATGTGCCGGCAGCCATAATCCGGCACGCGGGCGAGCGAGCGCTCGCCCGGGCTCAGTCGGGAGCGCGACCCAAAGCTGACAGGAACAACCCATGACTCAATCTTTGGCCCCTGACCGCCGTAGCCGCGCCATCGTCGACATCGCCCTGGAGTTCCGGCGGAAAGGGCTGCTTGACTTCTTCATGGACGCCTGGCGCCAATTCGGCGACCTGGCCCACATCCAGATCGGCCCCGGCCACCTCTTCCTCGTCACCCACCCGGACACCGTGCGCCACGTTTCCGTGACGAACGGCGACAATTACGACAAGCTCGACAGCTACGACCCGGTGCGGGAGCTGTTGCTGGGCGACGGACTGGTCACCAGCACCGGCGAGCTCTGGCGCCGCCAGCGCCGGCTCATGGCCCCCTTCTTCACGCCGCGTGGGGTGCTGGAGTATGACCCGATCATCGTCGACGAGGCCGCGTCGTTTCTCGAGCGCTGGGAGCGCCTGGCCGCCACGGGCGAGCCGGTTGAGATGGTCGGCGAGATGATGTTCATTACGGCGGCGATCATCTTGCGGGCGATGTTCAGCACGGACGTCGACGCGCGCATCCTGTCGATCAAGGACGACGTGGAGACGATGATCCGGTTCGTCGCGCGGCGGGAGATGCTCCCGTTCCAGGCGCCGCTCTGGCTACCCACGCCGACGAATCGCCGCTATGTGGCGGCGCGAAATCGGGTGCACGCCTTCATCGCCGACGTCATCGCCCGGCGCCGGGCCCTGCCGGCAGACGAGTGGCCCGACGACTTGCTTAATAAGCTCATGAGCGCCGTGGACGACGAGACGGGCGAGACGATGTCCGACCGCTTGCTGCGTGACGAGGCGATTACCATCTTCTTCGCCGGCCACGAGACAACCGCGCGCACCCTCACGTTCCTCTGGTGCGCCCTGGACCGGCACCCCAAGGTGGCCACGCGCCTTCACGCAGAGTTGGACGCGATTCTTGACGACGGTCCGCCGACGCCGGTGCAGCTCAGGCGGCTACCATACGCGCTCCAGACGATCAAAGAGACGATACGCCTCTACCCGCCGGCGCCGATCTACGTGCGCGATGCCGTGTCCGACGACGTCATCGGCGACGTCATTGTGCCGGCAGGCGCCCGCATGATGCTTTTCCCCTACGCCTCGCATCGAGACCCGGCCTTCTGGCCCGATCCAGAGCGCTTCGACCCGGACCGTTGGCTACCCGAAGTCGAGGCGGCGCGAAACCCGTACGCCTACCACCCGTTCGCCGCGGGTAAACGCATCTGCATCGGCAATCACTTCTCGCTCTTCGAGGCGCACATCATCACCGCCATGCTGGCGCGGCGCTTCGCCCCCCGACTCCTGCCCGGCCATTCGCCGCAGATCGAAATGGCTGGCACCCTCAATGTGCGCAACGGCCTGCCCATGATCATCGCCCACCGCTGAGCGGCAAGTCTGGCAGCCACACGCTGACCCGGGACGGGCAGCCGAGACGTTTCAAGACAGCGCACGCCCGGCTCCAAGCCAGGACGCGCGCTGCGAGCCGTGCCGGCGGCGGCCGGGCCGGCGACAGACAAGATTCGGACAGCTTGCGATGTGGCGGCGGACAGCCTCTCACCCCATAGTGACGTGTAGACCAGCCCGCCTATGCACTGGGGGTAACCAATGTCCACAGAAAGGGCGCCACGTGCGCCAGACCTGCCGGATCCGACGCTGAACCTTGAGCTCTATTTCTGCGTTGAGGTTCTCCAACTCGAGTCGCTCCACTATGGCTATTGGGATGAGCCGGAACTCGTCTTCCCCGAGCGACTCGACCTGGACGACGTGCGCTGCGCGCAGATGCGCTATACGAACACGCTGCTCGACTTCATGCCCCGGTATGTCGACGCCATCCTTGATGTGGGTTGCGGCGTCGGCGACGTCGCCCGCGCCCTGGTGCGCAGCGGTCGTCAGGTGACCGCCATCTCGCCCGACCGCCATCATGCACGCTTCTTCCCTGATGCCGGCAACGGGCGCCTCCGCTTCCACAACCAGACGTTCGAGGCGTTCCGCGGCAACGCCCATTCCCATGACCTGGTCCTTTTCAGCGAGTCACAAAACTATATCGCCCAAAAGGACGCCTTTCTCCAGGCCCACCGCCATCTGCGACCCGGCGGCTATATCCTCGTGTCAGGCATGTTTCGCCAGCGCAATAGCTCTGCGTTCACCGTGGACTATGTGGAAGAGGAGTATGTTGCCGCGGCGGCGGCGTTTGGCTTCCGGCTCGTGAGGCGAGTCGATATCACCCGGCATATCCTTCCGACGCTAGAGTACGGTCGAATTGTCTGGCAGCGCTACGTGATGCCGGCATTGAGCATCATGAACGACCATCTCGCCAATGGGAAGTCGCTCAAGCGTCGTGCCCTGCGTTGGCTACTGGCCAGTGAGCGGCGACGGCTGGATCGCGTGCGCCAGTATTACGAACAGCGGCTCAACCCGACGCTGTTTCGCGAGCACATGGCCTACGTCCGGCTGCTCTTCGAGGGACCATGAGCAGGCGTAGATCACCGTCACCGTCGCGCCCGAGCGTTGCCCGCTACAACCGCCTCAATCCCGGACCGGGTCGCGCCGTGTAACCAATGTGGTGACACATCGCGTCGCCGGGCCGGTACTGTTCCACAATCTGGATAGGCCACATCAGATTAGCACGCCCCTTCTTGCGAATCGGGCAATACGGCACGCGGTTGGTCGCTCTAACGGCGCCATCCTGCTGACGCTTTCCTTGGCGGGGCCAACCGTATCCGTCTACCTGAGGACCGCGGGCAGCCAGATCCCCCGCTTTTGGTTGGGGAACAGAAATCCGCCTGAAAGCTGGTACTGCGCGCTATCGGTCAAGCTCGTAGTCTCCTGTCCGATGACGCCGGTGAGTCGGTAGCTCGTCGACGTGGAGACGCCCCCACCCGCCAGCTCGAATCGATGCAACACGAAACTGGCCGACGACTGGGCCAGAACCAACCCGGCCGAAAGCAACAGCACCGAGACGATGAGGATTAGGCGGTTGTGCCAACTCATTGAGAACCTCCTAATCGATGTCGATGAAGAGAGGCATCGTGCCGCTCGCGGGGTCATAGGGTCCGGCCACCTTGCCGACGACAACGCCCTCCGGGTTGGCTGCGGCAAGAACCAGCCCGCCTCGCGAAGAAAGAGCAACCCTGTCGCCAATCGCGGCCTCCGCGACGAGGTCCGCGTCGGCGATGTTGACCGCAGGCGCCAGGCCACCCGTGGCGATGACAAGGTAGTCGTTGGGGGCGATCGCGCCACCGACGGGAGCGAAGTCGACGATCTCGCGGCCGTCTTCCTGAGTGATCATCGTTGCCCTCACGGCCGCCATGGCCACGCCGATGACGGCGCGGGTGTTCTCGGCATCGACCGCCGCCACCGCGAGCATCGGCTGCCCGCCTTCGGGAGATGGCGTCACGCCCGCCATGGCTACCCAATCGCCCGGCTGGATAGTTGTCTGGCCCAGGTTCACCACGAGCCACTGGGTGCGCGTGGAACGATCGACGATGCCATTCGTGGAGATGCCACTATTGCCGCCGAAGTAGGCGTCAAACCAGTTGGTATCGCCCTGCACGTACATTCCGCGAAACTGGTCGCTGTAGATGCGCGCGCCATAGCCTTGCTCGGAATCTGAATCCGTTCCCTGAGCGTACAGGCCCTTGCCGCCCACGAAGTACCCGCCTTCGTTGTAGAACGAGTTGCTGTTGGAAGTGTCCCCCCGCCCGTAGACGCCTACGCCTTGATTGCTCTGGCCGTAGACGCCGGGGGCAAGGATATTAGGATGCGTGCGGTTGGCGCCGCTGTAGCCATATACGCCGATGCCGTTGGTGCTGTAGAAGTACCCGGCGTAGCCGTTATTGGCATTGCTCCCGCCGTCAAAGCCGTAGACGGCGTAGCCATCCTGGGTCTGCCCGTAGATCGCGCGGCCGTTTTCGGCCAGGGCGTAGACGGCGTTTCCCGTGGTCGTCTGACCCGTGATGGCGCCCCGATTGAAGCCGAAGACGTCGTTGTTCATGTCCACTTCGAGCAGGTAGTTATTGGAGATCGCGCTGGCGGTGCCTTTGACAACGGCGCCGGGACGGAGCGTGTGCGCGCTGGGTGCCGGCAGGACTTCCTGTCGCGGACCCAGCAGCTCGCTGCCGACGTTCACCGCCACCCACAGTTCCTCGCCGTTGAAGATGTCGTTGCTGATGGCCAGCCTGGCCTGAAATAGGCCGTCATTAACGACCACGTTCATCTCACCGCTGTTGTAGAGCAACGCCCCGCCGACTGCCGCGTTGTAGATGCGGAACCGCATCGCGTATGTGCCGTTGAGCGGAACATCATTCTCGTCTGACAGGTAGCCCTGATACGTGATGGCGTCGCCCATTGTCGCCAGCGGCTCCGTGGGCGACTCTGGCGCGTCCGCCCCAACCAGGCCCGGCCAGGTCGCCCCCAGGCCGGCCAGCAGGAGGACGCCAACTACAACCGCGAATAGCCGGAGCGGGGTCTTGTAGGTTTTCATTTTTGCTCCTGGAGAGGAATCGAGCCTGAGCAGCATGCGTCGCTCTGCAATTGTAACTGCAATGCTACGGCGGGCGCAAAGCCAGGGTCGATGGCCAGACTGCGCGCGACTTCACTCCGAGCGGCGTCGATGTGACCCTGTTGCAGGTAGACGGTGGCGAGCCCCACGCGGGCATCCGCCGTCTCCCGCCAGCGGTTCGCATTGAGAAAGGCCTTCGAGGCTGCCGGCAGGTCGCCGGCCTCCAGATGGGCCCAGCCGAGGATGGCGTACGAGAGGCCATCCGTGGCATCGAGCTCCACGGCCCGTGTGGCCAGGGCAGCTGCTGTTCCCCAATCTCCTGTGCGCAGTGCCAGATCGGCGTACTGCTGATAGGTCAGCGCCAGCGTCGGCGCGAGGGCGATCGCCCGCTCGTAGGCGGTGAACGCCAGGGGCAGCCGCTCCGGCCTGTCTTGAGCCTCCCGAGCATAGATGGCTGCCAGGTGGGCATACAAGGCGGGATCCGCCGGACGCTGCGCGATCGCCGCGAACATAGCCCCTTCCGCCCGTGCGAATCCCCCCAGCTGCGCGGCCGTGAGAGCCAGGGCAACGTGATAGGCGGCGCGGCGCGGCTCGAAGGCCACAGCGGCTGAGTATTCGGCGAGCGCTTCTTGAGCATCCCCCTCCGCCAGTGCCCTCGTGGCGCGCCAGCTGTGACGATCAGCCAACAACGGGCGCGCGTTGGCCTGCCAGATCAGCCCCACCAGGATGACCAGGGCTCCTGCCTTGAGCGCCAGCCTAGCGCGTTGGGATGCCAGGGGCACAGCCACGTGCCCGACGTCACGGGCCGCCGTTGCCGCCGTGAGCAACGCCAGCAGGAGCCAGAAGACGACGGCCGTCGCAGCCACCTCAAAGAGAAAGAGGTTGCCGACAAGGTGGGCGCTGACAGCCGCCAGGCAAGCCGCGATCCACGGTCGCCCGAGGTCCTTCTCTCCAAAAGCTAGCGCAGCCCGGTCCTCAGCGTTCGTCAACTTCCCCCAGCCGCGCCGGCACACGACGAACATCAGCGCGCCAAGGATGAACACGCCCACCACGCCATAGCTCAAGGATCCGTCGAGCAGCCAGTTATGGGCCCTATCGACGACGACGCCCCGGCCTTGATAGTAGACGAGTTGGGGCGGATAGACGGCAGGGAAGATCAGCTCCAGCGTGTCGGCGCCGTAACCGAGCCATAGCCGCGGCCAGAGCAGGCGGAGCGACGCTTGCCATATCGTCCACCGGGCCGCGAGGGAGCCGCCGCCCGCGATGCCGCGCTCCAAAATCAACAGCAACAGCCCTCCCAGCCCCTGGATCCCGACGATCACACTGAGGCCGCGTCGGCGCG